>JAKEEW010000706.1 GCA_022616375.1 Sporichthyaceae bacterium | reverse complement strand
TGCGCGACTTGCGGGTGTCTGGCCCGCTCACGAAGTACAGCGCGTCGTCCACCCACAAGGCCCCGACGCCCGCCGAGTGCGGCCGCCCGTCGGGCCGCACCGACGCCACGAAGAACGTCAGGTCGGCCTCGGGCGTGTCGCTGGCGAGGAGGTCGCGCGGGCGACTCCACGGCAACTCTGGGTTCCCGTATCGGTCGAGATTGCGGGTCGAGCTCGGCTCGGTCATGGTCTCAGTCATACCGATGCGTCGAAGCCCACCGCAAATCGGCGGCCGAGCCGACGAGGCCACCGGGGAACGCGCTCAAGGCCGCCGCTGAGCAAGGCTGACCGAGTCCTTGCCGGGTAGTTCGTGGGTGCGCTGGTAGTGCCGCTTGACCCGGTCGCGGTTGCCGCACAACCGGCTGCTGCACCAGCGTCGGTTCTGGCCGCGACTCTCGTCGATGAACAGCCAGCCGCAGGACTCGCCCGGGCACTGTTTGAGCGCGGTGAGGTCGTCCGAGCCGAGAACGGCCACGGCAGACACCGCAACCTCCCAGATCGGCCAGTCCATCCCAGGCCCGGCCGGTCCCCAGGTCAGCGCGTAGCCGCCGGGGGAGGGTTGCACGGCAAGCAGCCGCACCCCGTGCCCGAACGTGATGTTCAGCGCGTCCAGGTCGGCCGGAGCGGGCTGATCCCCGGCCGCGGCCGCGCTGAACAGCCGAAACAGTGACTCCCTGAGCTCGATCAAACGGTCGAACGCTGCGCCGGCCTCCGCCGGGCGACTTGCCGCGGACGTCAGCAGAGCATCGTGGTCCGGTTGGTCGATGCAGCCGAGCTCACGCAGGTAACCGACGAACGTCGGATAGTCGCCGAGCAGGTCGTCGGGGCTGTCGCTGCGGCGCCACAACACGCTGTTGACGATCGCCAGGCAGAGCCGCCCACCGAGTGCGCGGGGCACCGGACGGGTCGGCGTAAGCGTCGTGATCTTCATCGGAGGAGGCCCGACTCCCTAACTTGGCTATCAACCTTGACAGGTTAGCAGTGGCCGGTGCGCCGGACCCGGAGGTGCGCTCCCACGCCACGGCGAGAGGCCAGTCTCATTGGGCAATAACTTGGCAAAGTGCGTTGACCCACGAGGCGTGCGATCACTAGCGTCCCTAACGTCCTTATACCATCTAACTCGTTAAGGACGGCCCGCAAGCGCCGCCGGACGGGAGCTTGATCATGCCCAGTCGATTACGGAGATCGTTGAGTGCCGCGCTGCTCGTCGCCGGATTGCTCGTGATCGGAAACGTGTCGGCCACCGCGCAGCCGCAACGCGCCAGTGAGGTGCTCATGTCGCACCAATCCGACAACCAGCTGTTCAGCTACCGGCGCGCGCCGGCGCGGATCACCGAGCTGTCCGCCGAGCACCGCGACGGTGCGGTGATCCGCGACATCACCTACACCGTCGCCGGCTCCACCCCGGTGCGTGCCTACCTGGTCGAGCCGGAGACCGGCGAGCGCCAGGCGGCGGTGCTGTTTCTGCACTGGTTCCACCCCGGCGATCCGACCAGCAGCCGGCTCGAGTTCGTCGACGAGGCGGTAGCGCTGGCCCAGCAGGGCGTGGTCGGCCTGTTGCCCGATCTCACCTTGCCGTGGAACGCCGATCCGGTAGGCGACAAGTCCGACCTCGATCGGGTCGTAGAGCAGACCGTCCAGGCGCGCCGCGGTCTGGATCTCCTGCACGGTCTGCGCGGCGTGGACCGGAATCGGGTGGCTGTGGTCGGGCACGACTACGGCGGTATGTACGGCATGCTCGTCGCGTCGCTGGACCGGCAGCGAGTGAGAACCGTCATCGCGATCAACGTGGACGCGACCTTCAGTAACTGGTTCGCCCAGTTCTGGCTCGGGTACGAGGGAGCCGACACGATCCGGTACGAGCAGTTGCTGGAGCCGGCCGACCCGGTCCGGTTCGTCGGCCGAACTGCGCCCGGCGGGATTCTCTACCAGTTCTCCGAGCCCGACTTCTTCATCCCGGATTCGACCAGGCGCACGCTGGTGTCTGCCACCGCCGACCCGAAGGCCTACCAGCTGTACCCGGGGGCCGAGCACAAGCTCCCGGACCAGGCGGCTCGGCAGGCTCGAATCGATTGGCTGAACGACCGGCTCGACCTGGACTAGGGAGGGCACGGGGTTCCTCGGCTCGCGGTCCAGCTGGATCACGAGCCGAGGAACCGCCAGCATCCTCAGCCAGAGTGGAACCGGTCAGGAATCGAGAAGCGCCGGTCGCCGAGCGGCACCTAGCGTGACCGCCATGGACATCACCATTCACTGGACCTTCCTCCCGCATGACGACCCGGACGCCGCCCTGGCGTTCTACCGCGACACCCTCGGCTTCGAGGTCCGCAACGACGTCGGATCCGGCGCGATGCGCTGGATCACGGTCGGCCCTGCCGGCCCGGCACGTCCATCGTCCTGGAGCCGCCGGCCGTCGGCCCCGGCATCACCGACGACGAGCGCCGCACCATCGTCGAGATGATGGCCAAGGGCAGCTACGCTCGCATTACCCTGGCCACCGCCGACCTCGACGGCGTCTTCGCACGACTGCAGGCCAGCGGCGCCGATGTCGTCCAGGAGCCGATCGAGCAGCCGTACGGGGTCCGCGACTGCGCCTTCCGCGACCCCGCTGGCAACCTCGTCCGCATCAACGAGCTGCGCTGAGGCCTCGGGTGATGCTGCGACACCTGATTCCCTCCGCCTACCGGCCGGTGCTCGCCAACCGGGTGTTCCGGCGTCTGATCCTCGGCTTCGCGGTCTCGTACCTCGGGGACGGGATGAGCTTCGTCGCGGTGGCGTGGCTGGCCATCGAGCTCGCGCCGCAGAGGACCGCGGGGCTGTGGGTCGGCGGCGCGGTGGCCGCCTACACGTTGCCGGGTGTGGTCGGCGCCCTGGTGTTCGGTCGCCGGCTGCGCCGGCTGCCCGCCAAGCGGCTGCTGCTCGCCGACAACGTGGTGCGCGGCGTGGTTCTCGGCGCCATACCGCTGGCCTGGCTCGCCGGGCTGCTGACGCCGCCGCTGTACGTCGTGCTGCTCGCGGTCTCGTCGTTGCTGCACGCGTGGGGCAGCGCGGGCAAGTACACGCTGCTGGCCGAGCTGCTGCCCGACGAGCAGCGGCTCGCCGCGAACACGCTGGTCAGCTCGCTCAACTTCGGTGCCACGATCGCCGGGCCGGCGATCGCCGGTGTGCTCGTGACCTACGTCAGCTCCGCGCTCGTGCTCGGCCTGGACGCGCTCACCTTCGTATTCCTCGCGGTGCTCGTCGCGCGCACCCGGCTGCCCGTGTCGGGGCACGTCCTTCCGGTCGACCAGGCGGCCGCCCGCGGTGGGCTCGCGTTGCTGCGGTCCCATCCCGAGCTGCTCGGGCTGCTGACGCTCACCTGGTTCTTCAACCTGCTGTACGGCCCGGTCGAGGTCGCCCTGCCACTCCACGTGACCGACGACCTGCACGCACCTGGCACGCTGCTCGGCCTCTACTGGATGCTGTTCGGCATCGGCGCGGTGCTCGGCGGGCTCGCGGTCGGCGCGCTGCGGCGGCTGCCGCTGTGGCCGGTGACGGTCGTCATCGTGGTCGGCTGGGGGCTTACGCTGCTGCCGTTCGGCTTGGGCGTGCCGACGGCCGTCACCGTCGTCGGCTTCATGCTCGGCGGCGTGATCTACGGACCCTTCGTTGCGCTCTCGGTGACGCTGATGCAGGCGAAGTCGCCACCGCAGCACCTGGCCGCGATGCTCGCCGCCCGCAGCGCGGCGCTGCTCACCGCATCGCCGCTCGGCACGGCGCTCGGCGGACCGTTCACCACGGCGCTGGGCCCGCGAGCGACGCTCGCCGGCTCCGGACTGGCCACGGTGGTGCTCGGCGCCGTCGCGTGCGTCCTGCTGCTAGCGCGGCGCAGGCAGCAGCGAGCGAGCGAGCCTGGTGCGCCGCCGGAGGCTGCTCGGCCGGGGCGAGCTCTGGCCGAGCCGGGGACTGCATCGTGACCAACGCGGCGGCTGGCGGCTACTCGCCGCTGCCGGGACGAGGAGAGTGAATCCACTCCGGAGATCCCGTCGGTACAACTGGCAACCACTTAGCCGCCAGCAGGGAGGTAGCCAGCCATCGCGGCAATCAGCATGACGTCGCCACGGGGTCTGTCCATCGCGGCGCTCAACGGGCGGTACCACCGGACCGCGGTCAACGTCTTCATGGCCGCCGTGGTGGCCCACTGGGCCGAGCACCTGGTCCAGGCCTATCAGGTCTGGGTGCTCGACCGACCCCGGCCGGAAGCGCGGGGCGTGCTCGGCCAGTTCTTCCCGTGGCTGGTGAGCTCGGAGTGGCTGCACTGCGGGTACGCGATCGTGATGCTGGTCGGGCTGTTCCTGCTTCGTCCGGGTTTCGCGGGTCGGGCCCGGACCTGGTGGACGATCGCGTTGGTCATCCAGTTCTGGCACCACATCGAGCATCTCCTGCTGCTCATCCAGGCGCAGACGCACACCAACTTCTTCGGCAGCGCCGTCCCGACCAGCATCGCCCAGGTGGTCATTCCGCGGGTGGAGCTGCACCTGTTCTACAACTCGATCGTCTTCATCCCGATGCTCATCGCGATCTACCTGCACATGCGGCCGAACGAGCGTGAGCAGCGCGCCGCGACGTGCAGTTGCGGGCGCCGGGACCAGGCGCACGGCAGCAGCGTGGCAGCGGCGGCCGCCTGACATGCCCTGGTTGCCGCGACGGGCCGCGGGCGCCGCTGTCGCACTCGCCACCGTCGCACTCGCCACCGGAGTCGTGCTGCTGGTGGCGGCGAGTCCCAGGCCAGCGCCGCGGTGACGGCCACGAGTCCGGCCGGCGGGGCGTCGCTTACGCGGGCGCTCGCGCAGGCGCCCGAACCGGCGTCCAGCCAGCCGGCGCCGGTGCCCGGCCATCAGCACGACGTTGACCCGGCATCCGGACACCAGCACCACATCGACCCGGTCAGCGCTGCGCTGCTGGTGGCCGACGGGATCACCGTGCTGGTCGTCGTCGTACTCCTCCTACGCCGGCCCCGTCGGAGCGCACCGGGCCGGAGGTGAGCGTGGACGGGTTGTTTCCGGCGCCGGTAGTGGCATCGCTGCTGGCCGCCCCCGACCAGCCGGCGCTGGAGGTCGGGTCGCGCGCGGTCAC
>JAKEEW010000705.1 GCA_022616375.1 Sporichthyaceae bacterium | reverse complement strand
GGGCACCCACGGTCCCGGCGGGGGAGCGGTGCCGCGGTGGCTGACGATCCAGTCCGCGGTCGGCACCGACAACCGCCTGCCGTCGGCGTGCTCGACCGCCAGCACCCACTCGAGCAGCTGCGTTCGCTCGGCCGGTTCTCCGGGCGCGGGCGTCCGGTCGACAGGCAGCAGCGTGCTGAACCGCTCGTCGAAGGCGAGCACCACCGGCTCGCGGCGATAGAGCACACCGGTGGCTCCGGGATAGGCCGACTCGAGGTACGGCTCCAGCTCCGCTCCCGGCGACTCCACTGCGTTCAGACCCGGCAGCCCGCGCGTGCGGAAGCCGGCGCGCTGCACGACGACCGCCTCCTGCGCGCTCCCCTGGTAGTCGACGGTCGTCCGCACGGTCAGCGCGAGCTCGTAGTCGTGGTTGGGCAGCCAGGCAAGCTTGCCGCCGCCGGCCACCGCTCCCTGGGACTGGCACCGGCGCTGGTCGGCGATCCGGTCGCGCTCTTCGCGCACGGTGCGGTAGCGCAGGTTGCGGATCTCGATCGTCTCCAGCGACGGCTCGGTCGTGCCCGTTCCGTCGGTCTGGCGCTGGTAGCGCAGGGTCAGCGACGTCAGGCCCCGGGGGTCGCTGCAGCGGATCGGGACCGACGGGCTGCCCTGGGCAAGCGGGAACACCTGCCGGTCTACCACCTCGAGCCCGCGCACGGCCTCTACCACCAGCGCGCTGCCGAGGTGGGCCACGTGCGGAGGCGTCCAGAACGCGCTGATATCGATCGAAAACGCGGGCTCGTCGAACGTCACGACCGCGACGGCGAGGTCGGTCGCGCTGGCGACGAGCACGCGGGCGACGGGCACTTCGGCCGGCGGGCCGGACGCCGCGGCCACCACGGGAGGCCGCGGCAGCAGCCACCGCAGCGTGCTCGCGCTCTCGCTGAAGCGCTGCGTCACGGGCGTCCTGACTCCCAGCGGCAGGTTCTCGAAGTCCAGCACGTGTGTCGTCGAGGTCCGCTTCCCCGAGCAGCACGGGAACGACGGATCCTCCGCAAGGAGGCCCTCCTCCGTCGCCGGGTTGCC
>JAKEEW010000704.1 GCA_022616375.1 Sporichthyaceae bacterium | reverse complement strand
CGACCTGACCGGGATCGCGGAGACCTACCTAAGTCCGGTCAGCTTGACCCGCGCACCCAGATGGCGCAGCGGGTGGAGCCGATGTCACCGGGCGCGATGTACATCGGGGCTGGCATCTCCAGCCTGGACACCTATCCGGTCGGCTCGAACTCCGGGTCATGGCGGGAGATGGCGCGAATGGCCCCGGGTCCGGCCGACATCCCGGGCCGGTGCTTTGCCGTGCTGGTCGACAGCTCCGGCTGGCCCAGTCGGTGGCGTATACCGGCAGCCCGGATACCACGATCACCGGCTCGCGCAGCGGGCACGCGCCGCTGCTGCTGTGGTACGCGATCCGCAAGTACGGCGTCGACGGGCTGCGCCGGCGCGCCGAGGAGTCCCGCAAGCTGGCCGGCTACGCGCTGCGCCGGCTGACCGAGATCGGCTGGGACGCCTTCCGCAACCCGCACGCGTTCACCGTGGTGTTGCGCACTCCGCCGGCCGTGGTGACCAAGCGCTGGGTGCTGGCCACCAGCGACGGGTGGAGCCACATCGTGTGCATGCCCTGGGTCACCCGGGACCAGATCGACGAGTTCGTCGCCGACCTGCAGGCGACCACCGATCGGATCCCAGCCGGCACCGAGCGGATGGCGACCGGGACCGACCGGATCAGTCCCACGTTGGACGACCGCCGCCCGCCGGCGTCCACCCGCAGGCCGTCGGCCCGGCGCTCGCCCAGGTCTTCGCCGAGCGTGCGGGAGAAGAGCGCCTAGTAGGGCGGGCCTTTTCCAGACCCGCCCTAGCGTGGCGTCAGCCCAGCACCCCGATCGATCGCGGTAGTTAGGCTGCCGGTGGCGTCGTCGGAGTCCAGCGACCACACCATCGTGCCGCCGAGTCCGCGCAACCGGACGTAGAGCGCCTTGGTCGCCACCGTCACCGGGTCGTCGTAGCTCCACCAGTTGGCACCGTCGTAGAGCCAGTTCGCGCCATGGGCGAGATCGCGGTACCGCGCGCCCGGCTTGGTCTTGAGCACCTTGTAGTCCTCGACCCCGGCCTCCCAGGTGCCGGCCGCCGGACCCGACGAGCCCTGGTACAGACCCTTGTTCGCCGGACCGACGCCGGTCCAGCCGCGGCCGTAGTACGGGATCCCGATCACGATTTGCCTGGCCGGAGCGCCGCACTGCAGCAGCGAGCGGACCGCGAGCTCCAGGCTGAACCGGGCCGGGTCCGGGTCGCGGCGCGGCGAGAGCAGCTGGGCCTGGTGGTTGGTCCTGGCCTCCCAGGTGCCGTGGAAGTCGTACCCCTGAACGGTGGCGAAGTCGAGGTAGCGGAAGATCTGGTCGACCTCGAAGCCGGCATCGATCTTCGACGGTGCGGCCGGGAGGAACGCGGTCAGGCCGTAGCGCTTGCCGGTCTGCGCGCCGTATTCGTCTAGCTGCTTGCGGAACTCGGCCAGTAGCAGGGTGAAGTTGTGCTTGTCCTCGGGCCGGATGATGTTGCCCGGGTTGCCTTCCGAGCCGGGCTACTCCCAGTCCAGGTCGAAGCCGTCGAACACGCCGGCTGCCGATCCGGGACCGCCCTGCGGATCACCGAGCACCGGCAGGTTGCCCTTGATGAACAGGTCGATGCAGCTCGCCACGAACGCGCGCCTGGACTCCTCGGTGAGCGCGGCATCGGAGAAGTACTTCGACCAGGTCCAGCCGCCCAGCGCCATGTGCACCTTCAGGTGCGGGTGTTTGGCCTTGAGCTGCTTGGGCTGGTTGAAGTTGCCGGCCAGTGGCTGGCTGAACTCGTCGGCGACCCCGGACACGGTCTGCTCGGCGCTGAACCTGGTCTGGTAGTCGGCCCAGGCATCGCCCTGCCCGGGGAGGTTGGCCTCGAAGCACCGGCCGTCCGCGGACACGTTGCCGAACGCGTAGTTGATGTGAGTGAGCTTGGCCGCGATCCCGCTGGTGTCGAGGTTCTTGACCAGGAAGTTGCGGCCGTAGATGCCCCACTGGATGAAATACCCGACCTGCGCGTAGTCGGGTTTGGCGGCGGCGGTGGAAGCGGCGGCGGTGGAAGCGGCGGCGGTGGAAGCAGCGGTAGCGGTGGATGCGGCGGCGGTGGCCTGGGTCGTGGTGGCGGCCACCGATAACGGGAGCACGGCGGTCGCCAGCACTGCGGCGATCCGGCGGATGCGGTGATGCATCGTGCGCCTCCTGGTTAGCGGTGCGCGGGCCCGCCTCGGCAGGCTGCATGGACTCGAATCAACAAACAGGAAGGTTTCCTAAAAGATAGGACTCGTTGCGTTGAGCCTAGTCAATCCCTGCGCGCTCGCTGAATGTCCGCCGGGCGGGGTTGCCGAACCAGGCGCTAACCGGCCTGGGCATCGGGTAGCCGGAT
>JAKEEW010000703.1 GCA_022616375.1 Sporichthyaceae bacterium | reverse complement strand
GAGGTCACCGCGGCCAAGCCGATCCCACCCCGGCCGGAGCGCCACACCGAAGTGATCGCCCTGGAGCGCATCGCCGACGAGGCCTGGCCTGCGCCCGTACGCCATGATCTTGGTGGCTGGTTGTTGCGTGCGGCCGAGGGCTGGTCGCTCGGAAGGCCTAGTCCGATGCCGGCAAGGCGCCCAGGGAGCGGCCATCATCGCGGACGGTCTCGTCGGCGGAACCCACCGTGGGCTGGTGGATCGGCTCAGAATCCGGGAGGCGAGCGGCACCGTGCTCGATCACCTGTATTTCGTCTCTCCCGACGCGGCGCGTCGCAGACTCGGGCTCCCGGCTCGTGAGTGAGACCCGGGAGGAGGTGATCCTCGCGGGGATCTCGGTGCGGGCGCTGGCACAGTCGGCCTGGCGGACCGGGTACGCGGTGCACGCCGTCGACGCGTTCGGCGACCGGGACCTGGCGGAGTGCGCCCGCACCACACTGGGGCTGGTCCGCGACCTCGCTACACCCTACAGCGCTCGGGCCGCGGCGGAGGCCGCGCTCGGGTGGAACCGTCCGGTCGCCGGCGTCGCCTACGGATCGGGGTTCGAGAACCACCCCGACGCAGTCGCGATCCTGGCGCGGGGACGGGTGGTGTGGGGGAACCGACCGGATGTGCTGACCAGGGTACGCGATCCGCTCCGGCTCGGCCGGGTGCTCCGGCGGCTCGGGTTCCCGGCTCCGGCGGTCCGAGCCTCACCACCCACCCTCACCGCCCGGGCATGGCTGCGAAAGCCTCGGCGGTCCGGTGGCGGCCAGGGGATCGCGATCTGGGACGGAGGGCCGGTGCCGCGGGACCAGGTGCTCCAGGAGCGGATCGAGGGCGTACCCGGCTCCGTCAGCTTCCTGGCCGACGGCCGCCGCGCGGCAATGCTGGGCCTCTCGGCACAGCTGGTCGGTGATCCGGCCTTCGGGTCCACAGGCTACCGGTACTGCGGCAGCGTGATCGCGCCCGGCGGCCCGGCTCTGTTCGATCGGCAGGAGACCGTCTGGTCCGGCGCGGCCGCCCTGGTCTCCACGCTAACCGTCGAGTTTGGGCTGGTCGGTCTCAATGGTGTGGACTTCATCGCCCAGGACGGGGTTCCGTAT
>JAKEEW010000702.1 GCA_022616375.1 Sporichthyaceae bacterium | reverse complement strand
AGCCTGACGTTGCCCGTCGAGTCGGCGGCGCCGGAGATCGACTCGATCGAGCCCACCAGCGGTGTGATCGGCAGCAGCGTCACCCTCAGCGGCCACGGCTTCGACCCGCTGCCGGCCAACAACACGGTCACCTTCGCCGGTGGTTCGCAGGCCCAAATGATCAGCGCGAGCTTCACACAGCTCGAGATACGCGTGCCGCTGCTGGCCGAGTCCGGCTTCATCACCGTGACCACCGCCCGCGGCTCAGCGCAAAGCCCGGTGGTGTTCACGGTGCTGCGCGAGCAGGACGCGAGCCTGGTGGTCAACCCCGCGAGCGTGGCGCTGGTCCAGGGCGCGCGCGCAGCGGTGTCACTGGATCTGTCCAGCGCGGGCAGCGCCGCCTTCACCGGCCTGGCGCGCCTGAGCGTGAGCGGCTTGCCCGCCGGGGTGAGCGCGCGGTTCGAGCCGCTCACCCTGTCGGCCTATCAGACCGGGACCCTGCAACTGACCGCAGCTGTCGACGCGGCACTGGGGACTCACGCCCTCACCGTGCGCGCGGAGCTGACCGAGGCCGGCGGCACGCGGGTGAAGACCGCGCCGCTTGGGCTTAGCGTTCAGGCCGGCGCCGGTCTCACTGGGGTGGCCGGCCGCTTTGTCACCCCGGACGGCCGCGGCATCGCGGGGATCATCGTCCGCGCCGACACCGGCCAGGCGACCCAGCCGCAGACTGTCACCGACGCGGCCGGCAACTTCCTCCTGACCGGGCTACCCGCCGGGGCGCTCACCCTGCGCCTCGACGCTACACCTGCCCACCCGCTGTACCCGATCTGGCCCTACAACGTCGCGCTGGCGCAGGGCGCCACGCTGGTGATCCCCGACTGGGTGATTGATCCGCCGCCGAGCGATGACAAGTTCACCGCCATCGGCAACGCCGTCCAGGACCAGATCGTCACCGATGCGCGCTTCCCCGGCGCGGAGATCCTGCTGCCGGCGGGCGTGGACATCGTCGGCTGGGACGGGGTGAAGAAGACGCGCATCGCCATCGAGCGGCGCGAGCCCGAGAACCTGCCGGTGCCGTCCCCGCCGATCCCGACCCGGTCGGTCTATCAGCTGTATTTCGGCACCGCTTCGGGCGGCATTCCCAGCGCACCGATTCCCGTGGCCCTGCCCAACGACCTGGACATGGATCCCGGCGCGCAGACCGAGCTGTGGTACTACGACGGCAGCCCGATGGGCGGCTCCGGGGAGTGGAAGTTGGCAGGCACCGGCACCGTGTCGGCCGACGGCAAGTCCATCGTCTCCGACATCGGCTCGGGCATCCCGCGCTTCT
>JAKEEW010000106.1 GCA_022616375.1 Sporichthyaceae bacterium | reverse complement strand
GCTGTCGCCGTCGCGGCCGGCGCCTCGGACCGGCCGCCCTCCAGCAGCCGGCTGACCGTCTCGAAGGTCCGCTGGAGGTGGTCGTGGGTGTACTGGGCGGCGCCCTCGGCGTCGCGCTCGCGGCAGGCGACCAGCACCCTGCGATGCGCCTCGCCGCGCTGCTCCCTGGTGCCCCGGTGCGGGGCGGACAGGCGCTGGTAGCGTTCGCTGTTGCTCCACAGCATCGAGAGGAAGCGCAGCAGCCACGGCGACCCGGCCGCCTCGTAGATGCCGAAGTGGAACTGGCGGTGCAGCCGGCTGGTCGTCTCCCAGTCGTCCTGGTCGTAGGAGCGGCGCAGGCTCTCCAGGGTCGTCTCCAGCACCGCGAGGCGCTCCGGCAGCAGCTTCGGCACCGCCAGGCGGACCGCCATGGGGTCCAGCACCAGCCGGAGCCGGTAGGTCTCGGTGAGGTCGGCCAGGGTGACCGCGGGAACCCGGAAGCCGCGCTGCGGCAGGGCGATCACCAGCCCCTCGGAGGCCAGGGCCCGCAGCGCCTCGCGCACCGGGATCGGGCTCATGCCGAGCCAGGTGGCCAGCTCCTCGGCGTGGATGCGCGACCCGGCCTCAAGGCGGCCCGCCAGCAGCTCGCCACGGATCGCACCGAGCGCGTGCTCGGTGAGGGTCCTCGCGGTCGGGTCGGCGCCGGAGGGGTCCGGGGAACCCCACGGGGGTGCCCCGGTCGGTCGGGATGGGCCCGGTCGCGCTGCCACGGTCACATGGTTCCCGTGATCGTGCCGGCGTCCCGCGAGCGATGTGGCGACACCAGGCGCTCCAGCAGCTCGATCGCGAAGTACAGCACCACGCCGACGGCCGTCACCACCACGATCGCGGCGTTGACCGCGACGGTGTCGAGCTGGCCGTTCTGCAGCAGGATGTAGTAGCCGAGCCCGGAGTTCGCGCCGACGAACTCGCCGACCAGGGCGCCGACCACCGCCAGGGTCATGGCCACCTTGAGGCCGGAGAAGATGCTCGGCAGCGCCGTCGGCACGCGCAGCTTCAGGAAGGTCCTGGTGCGGCTGGCCCGCATCGAGCGGAACAGGCGGACCATGTCGGGGTCCACCGCCTGCATGCCGAGCGCGGTCGCCATCACCACCGGGAAGACGGCGACGAGGAACGCGACGGCCAGCTTGGAGAGCAGCCCGACACCGAACCAGACCAGGAACAG
>JAKEEW010000701.1 GCA_022616375.1 Sporichthyaceae bacterium | reverse complement strand
GGTGAGGAGTGGCTCGCGCCGCCGCGCCGCGGCCGCGGGCAGCTCCTCGGCGGGGATGCCGGAGGCGGCGCAGCCCTTGACGAACTGCTCGGCATAGGCCTCGTCGTCGCCTGGCAGCAGCACGAACAGCCCGCCGAGGTCCTCGATCGCGTGCGGCGCGATGTGGCGCAGCACGGTGTTCTCCTCGATGCACTCCCTGGCGGACTCTTGGTCCCTCACCGCGTAGCGACCGCCGGAATGCAGCAACCCGTGCCAGCGGCCGGAGGTGCCGGTGCCGAGGTCGGACCGCTCGACCAGAACCGCCTCGATGCCCCGACGGGCAAGGTCGCGCAGCACCGCCACGCCTGTCACGCCTCCGCCGACCACCACGACACGGGTGTCGAGGTGCGTCAAGCCGCAGTCCCCCCCTCCTGTGGCGGTGGGCTCCCACCGCTCGCGTCGGGTCCGTGGACCGGGTCCTCGCCGGCGAGCCGTGGCAGCCGCCGGGTCACGATACCCTGCTCCACGTACCAGCGTACCGTCGCCTCCAGCGCTGTACGTATCGGCGTGTACCGCAGGCCGAGCTCGCGCTCGGCCCTCGACCCGTCGTAGAGGTGGGGGTGGGTTGCGGTGCGGATCCACTCGCGGCACAGCTTCGGCGGCCGGCCGCGTGCCCTGGCGACCGCCTCGGCGCCGGCGGCGGCCAGCACCGCGACCCCGACCGGCAGGGTCCTGGGCCGGTCGGCGAGCCCCGAGATGACCGCGATCAGGTCGAGTGCCTCGCGGTTCGACAGGGTGGCGGTGTTCAGCAGGTAGCGCTGGCCGGCCTTGCCCTTGCTCTCGGCGAGCAGGTGGCCGTTCACGCAGTCCTCGGTGTAGCAGAGGCCGAACCTGGCGGGCAGGTCGAAGGGGAGCCGGCCGTTGAGGTAGCCGATGAACACCTTGGCGGTTCCCGTCACCCGGCCGGGGCCCTGCACCGAGCTGGGGTTGACCACCACCACTTCCGGCCCGTCGAGGAACCCGAGCGCGACCTGCTCGCCCTGGTATTTGGAGCGGGCATAGTGCGAGGTGAACTCGGTCGGCGGCGGCGCGGTCTCGCCCGCCGGGTGGACGCCGTCGCCGCCGAGGGT
>JAKEEW010000700.1 GCA_022616375.1 Sporichthyaceae bacterium | reverse complement strand
TGGTAGAGGGCGATCGTGCCGTTGACGTTGTCGTGCCGCCAGAGTTTGTCGTCGCCGCGCCAGCGGTACTGGGCGACCCGGTTCTGAGACAGGCCGGTGACGAACTCCAGCCGGCCGGCGTTGTCGTAGTCGTACGTCACCTCCTCGATCGCCGGGTAGATCAGCTTGCGGCGCTGGCCATCGGCGTTGTAGCGGTAGCGGAAGCCGTCGCCTGCGCCCGGCAGCCAGACCTGCTTCACCTTGTCGCGCTCGTCGTAGGCGTAGCTGGTGGTGCCGGTCCCGTCGACGCGGCTGGTGCGGTTGCCGTTGGCGTCGTAAGCGAGGGTCACGTCCGCTGTAGCCGCGTCGGCGTAGTCGATCCGGGTCAGGCGGTTGAGCGGATCGTACGTATAGTCCGTCGTACGCCCATCCGGCTGGACCTTGCGGGTCAGGTTGCCGGCCGCGTCGTAGGTGTATTCGGTCACCAGCGTCGGCGTCGTAGCCGGCCAGTTGGGGTACTGGACCTCCTTGCGCAGCCGCCCCAGCCCATCGTGCAGGGTGTCGGTCGCCCGCTCTTCGGCCGTCCCGGCTGCCCGCACCACGCGCTGGAGCGTCCCCAGATCGTCGTAAGCGTGGGTGGTGCGGAGCTTGCTCGGGTCGTTGGCGGGGTCCGCCTGGGTTGGGCTCTCCTGCACCTCCTTGAGCAGGTTGCGCTCGTCGTACAGGAAGCGGCGGATGCTGCCGGCCGCGTCCACCCGCGCCTCCAGGTAGCCGGCCACGTCGTAGCGCGACTCGGTCACCAGCCGCGGGGCCCCGGTGGTGGGGGCCGGGGCGCGGTGGAAGCGGAGCCGGTCCTCGCGGTCGTACTCGAAGTCCCAGGCGTGGCCGAGCGGGTTGACCGTCTGGATCTTGCGACCGACGGGGTCGTAATCGTAGGTGGTCGTGTCGTTGTAGGCGTTGATCGCCGTGCGCAGCAGGCCGGCCTTGGAGCCGGGGCCGAAGTAGGTGAATCGGCTCTGCTTGGTCCAATCCCAGCCGCCGCCGTAGCTCCCGCGGGCCGGGGTGTAGGAGGTGATGGCGCCCGGGTTGGCCGCGTCGCCGCGGTCGCGGCGGGTCAGCGCCGCCTGGACCCCAGACAGCTCCGGGTCGATCCAGTAATCCTCGGTCAGGAACACCCCGCCCAGGCCATCCTGGACCCACACGTCGGTGTAGACGGTGTTGCGCGCGGCGGCCAGGTCCGTCGTGCAGGTCACCGTCGCCCCGGTGGCGACCCCCCGCGGGGCCGTGAGCTGAGTCAAGAAGTCGGTGGCGTCGTACGCCAGCAGGGTGGTCGGCCGCGCCGCGCCGGTGCTGGGAGGCGGCTGGATGATGCGGGTCAGGTTGCCGCGGCTGCCGGCCACCGCCTGGCCGTCGTCGCCGACGTCGTAGCAGAAGTTGGTGGTGTTGTTGCGCGGATCGACGGCCGACGTGCGGTTGCC
>JAKEEW010000699.1 GCA_022616375.1 Sporichthyaceae bacterium | reverse complement strand
CAGCGATGGGTGAGCTGCGATGCTGAGCCGGGTCGCGGAAGCGCTGTTCTGGATCGGCCGCTACGTCGAACGGGCCGAGGACACCGCACGCCTGCTCGACGTGCACTTTCACGAGATGCTCGAAGACCCGACCGTGGACGAGGCGGATACCTGCACGGTGCTGCTGTCGGTCATGGGGATCCCGGACGAGACCGCGCAGCAGCACCGGACCAGCTGGGGCCTGCTCGAACTGCTCGGATACGACCCGACCACGCCGAGCTCGATCGTCGGAGCGTTGGTCGCGGCCCGGCAGAACGGTCGAGGTGCCCGGGAGGCGCTGTCCGCGGAGATCTGGGAGTGCCTGAATTCCACCTACAACGCGCTCCCGACCAGGGTGGCCGCTGCCCGCGACTTCGGCCCGGCCCCGTTCTTCAGGTACGTCCGCGATCGGGCCGCCACGTTCGCCGGCTTCGTCGACGCGAGCATGAGCCAGGACGCCAGCCACGACGTGCTCGTCCTGGGCCGCAGCCTGGAGCGGGTCGACATGACGGCGCGCCTGCTCGCGGCTCGGATCGCGGCCGGCCGGGTAGGAGCCGCGTGGACCGCGACGTTGCAGGCGTGTTCCGCCCATGACGCCTACCTGCGCACCTACCGCCAAAGTGTCGAGGCGCCGCAGGTGCTCGAGTTCCTGCTGGTCGACCGGTTCTTCCCGCGTTCGGTCTTCCACGCGCTCAGCGTCGGGGAGCGCGCTTTGGCCCGGCTCGACCCGGAGTCGGGGCGGACCGCGCTCGGCGAGTCTGCTCGCCGGACGATCGGCCGGGCCCGGACCGATCTGGAGTTCCTGCCCGCCGGCAACTTGCTCGACAACCTGCCGGATCGGCTGCACCGGTTGCAGCGCACCGTGTCCACGCTCACCGAGGAGGTCAGCCAGCGGTTGTTCGCCGGCTCGGCACCGTTGCAGTGGAATCTCGAGGAGCCCGCGGGATGAGCTGGCGGATCGCGATCCGGCACCGCACCGGCTACCGGTACTCCGGCCCGGTCCGGGCGTCATACAACGAGGCCCGGCTCACCCCGCCGAGCATCGGCGGGCAGCGCACGTTGCAGGCCTCGCTGGCGATCACGCCGGGGGTTCGGCCACTGCGCTACCTGGACTACTGGGGCACCACTGTGGACGCGTTCGACATCCACGTCCCGCACACTGAGCTCGTGGTGCTGGCCACTTCGCTGGTCGAGACGGCCGGACCGCGGCCGGTGCCGAACGGGCTCGACTGGTCGGGACTGGCCGAGCCGACCGTCCGGGACCGCTTCGCCGAGCTGCTCGCCACCACTGCCTACGTCCGGGCCGAACCCGAGCTCACCGAGGTCGGGCGCTCACTGCGCGCCGGCTCGCCCCCGGTGGAGGCCGGGTTGCGGGCCGCGGCCTGGACCCACGAGACGCTGCGCTACCAACGTGGCGCGACCCACGTGCACACCTCGTCGGCCGAAGCGCGCAGCGCCGGGATGGGGGTCTGCCAGGACTTCGCACACGTCACGCTGGCGTTGCTGCGCGCGATCGGACTGCCGGCGCGCTACGTCTCCGGATATCTGCATCCGACGGTCGACGCCGAGGTCGGAGCGACCACCGCGGGCGAGAGCCATGCCTGGGTGGAGTTCTGGGCGGGCGACTGGATCGCCGCGGATCCGACCAGTCTCACCGAAGTGGGTAACCGGCACGTTTTGCTGGCCCGCGGGCGCGACTACGCGGACGTGCGCCCGCTGTCCGGCATCTACTCCGGCCCCACCGCGCAGCTGCTCGGGGTCAGTGTCGAGGTCAGCCGGCTCGGCTAAGCCCGGGGTCGGCTGGGCCCGAGTCTGGCGACTCCCGGCCAGGCCGGACCCTAGGCGGGTGGAACGACGGTGACGACCGCGTTTCGACCCTCTTGTCCGAGCCGCATTGAGCCGGCCGTGCGGCGTCGGGCACCTGGCCCCGATCGCGGCGATACCGTCCGATCATGACGGAGTCCGGGCTGGGCGAGCAGCTGTCGAGGCCGGCCTACCTGCGACTGATCCTGCTCAGCGCCGCAGTCGGGATCCCCGCGGCGCTGGCTGCGGGGCTGTTCATGGCCACCGTGCACACGATCGAGGGCTGGCTGTGGACGGATCTCCCGGCCCACTGGGGGACGGCATCTCCACCGTGGTATCTGGTGGTCGGGCTGCCGGTGGTCGGCGGGCTCGTGGTCCTGGCCGCCCGGACCCTGCTGCCCGGGGACGGCGGACACTCGCCGATTGACGGGCTCAGCGTCGAGCCGACCCCGCTTGCGCACGCACCGGGGGTGGCGCTGGCCGCGCTCGGAACGCTGCCGTTCGGCGCGGTTCTCGGTCCGGAGGCGCCGCTGGTCGCGCTGGGGTCGGCGGTCGGACTCGCGTTCACCCCGCTGATGCGGACCGGTCCCAAAAGGCCGGGCCTTGGTGGCAACCGCCGGATCGTTCTCCGCGGTGTCGGCACTGTTCGGTGGGCCGCTGGTGGCCGGCATGCTGCTGGTCGAGGCCAGCGCGGCGCGGCTGGGTGCCGCGCTGATCCCGGCCTTGTTGCCCGGACTGGTCGCGGCCGCCATCGGATACCTGCTGTTCATCGGGCTCGGTAGCTGGGGCGGGCTGGACGCGATCGCCCTCACGGTGCCCGGACTGCCCGGCTATCAGGGCACCGCGCTGCTCGACCTGGCCGTCGGGGTTGCCGTCGGGGTCGCCGCCGCCGTGCTGATTGCAGCGGTGCGGCGGCTCGCCCGCGAGACTGCCGGGCTCAGCGGGGCCCGGCTCCCGATGCCGGTCCTGCTGCTTGGCGGTGCGCTGGCGGTCGGCCTGCTCGCCCTACTGGCCGATGCGCTCGGCGCCGACGCTCGCGACGTGCTGTTTTCCGGTCAGGCAGCGGCGCCTGCGCTGGTGGCCCAGGGTTCGGCCCAGGTGGTCCTGGTGCTGCTCGCCGCCAAGGCGCTCGGCTACGCGATCTGCCTGGGCTGCGGCTTCCGCGGTGGGCCGGTGTTCCCGGCCATCTTCCTCGGGATCGCACTGGCCACCCTCGCCGTGCTGGCGTTCGACGTCTCGCCCACGCTAGCCGTGGCGGTCGGCACCGCGGCCGGCATGACCGCCATGACCCGGCTGGTGTTCGCGTCGCTACTGTTTGCCGGCCTGCTGGTCGGCATCCAGGGACTGGACGCGATCCCGGCAGCGGTGCTGGCCGCGGCCGCTTCGTATCTGACGAGCACCGCGTTGGAGCGGCAATCGGCGGCGCATCCGGCGGTCGCCTAGCTGGCCGAATTACGCCGGAGTGGCCGCCAGAGCGGCACCAAGAGTGGCGGCGACCTCGGCCGGAGCGTACCTCCACAGCCAGAAGGCAATCCCGTGAGCCCGATCGAGCCCCGGGTCAACCCGGTCCGTAGCGTTGGTCGCCGCCATCTCGGCCCTCCTCGCCGACCGCCGGGAGGGGCGATCGGCCACTACGAACCATGCGCCGGAGCCGGCCAGCACGAATCGGGGCGATTCCCCTGTTCGTGGGGCCGCAATGGGGCATCGAGACCTAGCGTTGTCGTAACGGTCGACTGGGACCCAACCGGACCTAGGTGCCGGTCTCGATCGGGCCGCGCACCGGGGCTCGGGCCGCCGGAATCGGGAGCGAACTGGGTTCGGAGTCCCGGCCGAGCCAGTGCTCCAGCCGGGCCATGACGAACAGACTTGCCATGAGTACACCCGGCAACAGGAGCGCCGCGTAGAGCATCGTTTGTGGCTGCCCATGATGCCTGTGACGAAACCACGAGCGACCTGTCGAGTTGCGGTCACTGTGGCCGGTGAGCGTACCGAAACACGCGGCCTTTCCATAACAACCTGGAAAACTCTAGAAATCGCAGGTCAGCGCTCCACTGGCCGAGTTGAAACCGGCACAAAAGGATCCGGTCTGCACCACTCGAGTGTTTGCGAGCCATCCGGGGGTGGGCTAGCGTCCTGCGACTGTTGGCCGGATCGGGCAAGCCCCGGACGGCAGGTGAGGGGGATCCCTCTCTCATGTGCGTCCGGACCCAGGCTCCCCCGTGCCCGGGTCGTACGAGGTCTGGAGAGGTGTGCGAGGTCTCCCCACACGCCTAGTCCTACACGGCGCGGTCGTTACCGCATTAATCAGCGGAGCCACCGCATTCATCGCTTCAGATAAGGCTCTCACCGTCACGATCGACGGGAAGCCGAAGCACATCCACACCTTTGCAAGCACCGTCGGCGGTGTCCTCGATGAGGAGGGCATCACGGTCGGCCAGCGCGATGTCGTCGCGCCTGGATTGGACGCAAAGGTCACCGACGGAACCCGGATCGCCGTCCGCTACGGACGCCTGATCTCGGTCAACGTCGACGGCAAGGATCGCACCGTCTGGGTCACCGCACTGAACGTGCAAGAGGCGCTCGACCAGCTCGGGATCCGAGACAGCCAGGCATTCGTCTCGGTGTCCCGGTCGTCGCTCATCGGCCGAGAGGGGCTCGAGTTCGACGTACGGCTACCGCGAAGCGTGAAGCTGACCGTCGAAGGGAAGAGCCGCAAGATCCAGACAACCGCTGCCACAGCCGGCGATGCGGTCGAGGCTGCGGGTGTCCCGCTCGGAAAGCGGGATCTCGTGCTGCCCGGTCGGGAGGCGTATCCCGACGAGGGTGACCACATCCGGGTGTTCAAGATCACCGGGAAGGTTCTGGCTCGAAGCGAGTCGATCGCCTACCGGACCCGGACCGTGGCCGACGGCAGCATGTACGAGGGTGAGGAGCAGGTCACCCAAACCGGCAAGAACGGTGTCCGCAAGGTTCGCTACGAGTACGTGTGGAAGGGCGGCAAGTGGGTCCTCAAGCGCGAGCTCGTCGCGACCACGCTGACCAAGCCGGTATCCCGGGTGGTCCGGGTCGGCACCAAGGACCGGCCGGTCTCCACCGGTGGTGGTGGCGGTAGCGGTAGCGGCCTGAACTGGGCGGCGCTGGCCGAGTGTGAGTCGGGCGGCAATCCGCGTGCGGTGAGTCCGAACGGTCTCTACTTCGGCCTCTACCAGTTCGCGCTCGGCACCTGGGAGTCGGTCGGCGGGAGCGGTAATCCCATCGACGCGTCCCCGGCCGAGCAGACCCATCGCGCGCAGATCCTCTACGACCAGGCCGGCGACGGTCCCTGGCCGGTCTGCGGCAGCCGGTTGTATACCTAGATCGCTAGCGATGATCTAGTTCGACCAGATAGCCGGTGCGCGGCTTCGTATGTGGGAGCCGTGCACCGGCGTATCTGGGGCTGTCACGCAGCTGGTTGCACCCGTGCACGGTGGCCCGGAACGCCTTGGTCGACGTGACGTGACGCCTTCGCGCCGCGCGGCCATTCGAGATAGTCGCGATACTCCATCGGCAGGCCGCGGGTGCGAAGCAGGTCCAGGGTGTCCATGACCTGGACGTGCAGATGTGGCTGGGTGCTGTTGCCGGAGTTGCCGCAGGCGCCGATGGTCTGCCCGGTCTGCACCAGGTCACCGACGTCGACCTGCACCGACCCCCGCCGCAGGTGTGCGAGCAGGATGTACGGCCCCGAGTCGGCCAGCGCCAGGATCAGGTGATTACCGACTAGAGCGTCCAGGCCGCGGCGCAGCCGAGACCCTTGAGTCAGCAGGTAGGGCAGCACGGTCAGGGGTGAACGCCGCGCGGTGTGGTCCGGCTCGCCGTCGTGTGCCGCGACGACCGTCGCATCCGCCGGAGCCAGGATCGGGGCGTCGAAGCCGACGAACCGATCGTTCGGCTCGTCGGACGGCACGGTCCGCCAGTCCACCGAAGTGGAGGCGCGGCCGCGTGTGTCGACGGCAACGAAAATCGATGGCGAAGCTCTGGCCAAGGAAGTGGGTTCCGTGGCTGGGCACGCGGCGAGCCGGGGTGTTGACCGCCAGCCAGGGACCACGGAACGGCAGCGATAGGACCGTGGGTGGCTGATCGAGATCCGGGCGGTAGGCCGTCGCGGCGCGCATCGCCTCCATCATCTCGACCAGCTCGGCAGGTGGCTCCCGGCGCATGCGTCCCATCCGTCTAGGGTCGCACTGCTCAGACCAGGGCAGCCCGGCAGACCGGACCGACTCACGGCACCGCGCCGGTTTGCATCGCGGCTGCGCGGTGAGACGGTAGATCGACCCGGACCTAATCGGAGGCGGACCATGAGCGTGTACAAGGTGATCGACATCATCGGCACCAGCACCGAGTCCTGGGAGGACGCCGCGTCGACCGCGGTACGCACGGCGGGCGGCACGATCCGGGACATGCGGGTAGCCGAGGTGGTGGATCAGGATCTGCACCTCGACCAGTCCGGTGGGATCACCTACCGGATCAAGCTTCGGATCTCCTTCAAGTACGAGTCCGAGAGCTAGGCCGCCGGAAGGGGTGCCATCCGGACGGGCCGCGGAGGGCTGATGCCGAGCCGGGTCATCGAGCTGCTGAGCTCGGGTGACTTCGAGGCCTCCGCGGCCGAGGCCGATCGGGCCGCGCTCGATGCGGCGACCGGCGGCAACGGTGAGGTCCTGGTGTTGCTCACGGCGCTCGCGCCGGAAGGCTCCGACGTGATGGCGCGGGAGGGCAAGCGCGCGCTCGCCCACTTCGCCGGCCTCGGTGTGCCGGCTCAGCTGGCCGGGCTGGTGACCAGGCAGGACGCATTCCGGCCCGATCTGGCTGCGGCCGCGGAGACGGCGTCGATGATCTTTCTGGCCGGGAGTCAACCGGCCTACCTGGCCTCGGCCCTGATCGACACACCGTTATGGGCGGCCGTGCTGGCCGCGTCGGAGCGGGGCGCCACGGTCGCCGGTTGCAGCGCCGGGATGTGGGTGCTCGGTGAGCTTGCCCCGGTATCCACCATCACCGACCTGGCCGATCACGCCTGGGTGCCCGGGCTCCGGCTGGTGCCAGGGGCCGTGCTTGCCGCGCACTGGGACGCGCTCGACTCGTTCCTGCCCGGATTGCAGGGCGCGGTCCGGTCGGCGGTGCCGCCGGATTGGACGCTGCTGGCTATCGACGAGCGGACCGCGGTGTGGTGGGGGACGGGCTGCGCTGGCGGGTCTACGGGCCTGGCGCGGTCACCGTCAAGCAGGGGGCCGTGTGGCGCACGTTCGCGACCGGCGACCACTTCAAGCTCTAGCCCGGCCGGTGCGCTGGGTCAGCTCCGCTGCAGACCGCTGATCTGCCAGATCAGTCCGTGGTGCGCGTAGCTGGGCCGCAGCCCGGGCTCGGCAAGCACCGCGAGCATGACCCCCGGTGGGCGGGTGAAGACCCGGAACTCGCGGCCGAGCAGCCGGTGTACGCCGTTCTGGATCGCGAACAGCACCCGGGAGGCCGCGCCGTAGCGCGGATAGCTGAACACGAGCAGGCGGCGAGCGTGACCGGCGGCCGCGGTGAGCAGCCGCTCGTAGTCGGGGTAGCAGCAGACCACCCGGTGCAGCACCACGACATCGGCGGCCGGCACGCCAGCCGGATCCACCGCGATGTCGTGCAGCCGCCGCTCCACCCGGCCGGCGAGCCCGTAGTCGCGCAGCAGCTCGCTGGCCTGCTCGTCGTAGGCAGCGGACAGCTCCAGGTTGGTGGCGTGTGCGGCCCCCCGTTTCAGCAGCTCGATGTGCACCTCACCGACCCCGCCGCCGATCTCGAGCACGCTTGCGCCTTCGATGCCGTGTCGCTGCAGAAACGCGGTCATCCGCTCCGCGATCGGGTCGAGCCCGTGCTTGCGATAGCCCCTGGCGACCCGGCGGGCAAACCGTTGGCTGAAGAACCGGTCGCACCCGCGCGGGTCGCAGCAGTCAGGCATGCGCTCAGCCTCCCACGCGGCTGTTCAGTTGGCATCCCAGCGACCGTCCGACCTGGCCGCATCGACTTGTGCCTGGCCGGCCGGGCGCATCCGACCCTCGGCGATCAGCCGCTCGGCGAGCGCCTTGCTGCGGACCGCCCAGTTGGACTTGGGCCGCCGAGGCTGGAAACGCAGCACGAAGTGGTCGTCGTCGTAGCGCTGCTGCTTGGAGTCGATCCAGCCGAAGCAGGTCGCCACCTCGACCGCCTCCGGCAGTGTGATCGACTCAATCCCGCTACTCTTCTTGGCGAACTTGATCCACAAGCCGGGTTGGTCGGCGTGATGATCGTCCAGCCAGGTCTCGAGCGCTTTCGCAGTTGCGAACGGCACGATCAACCAGCCGTCAGCCGAGTGCCGTTCCTCATTGGCGGCCATACCCGAAGTCTTCCACCCGCCACCGACAGCCGGACGGCTCCGGTCGCTCCGGTCAGCGCGGGCTGGCGGCGAGTTGGTGACCGTGTGCGACCAACCGGCCCGCCGAGTCCCAAACCTGGACCTCCTCGTCCAGGAAGCCGCCGGCCTCGAGTCCGCCCCTGGTGCGCACCCGGCACCAGCCCGGCGCGGGCCTGGCCCGGACCAGGACGGACAGATGCACGGTCGGAACCCAGCCGAACCGGCCCTGGGCGAACGTCACCGGTGGCAACGCGTCGGCGAAGAACGCTAGCGACATCGAGTCCGGATCGCGCCCGTCCCGGAATCGCAGCCAGCTACGGATCTCCGGGGCTCCGTGCGGGCGGCCGGACAGCCACGGCATTCGCGCCATCCGGGCATCCAGAATGGCGGCGATCCCCACCGATGCGCCGGTGGGGGTCTGCTCGGGCACTGGGATGCACTCGTCCGGATCGGGCAGGTCGACGATCGACTGCTCGCTCCAGACCGGCTCGTCGCTGGTCAGCGTGCCGGTCGTGATGATCGCGTCGAGGATGTCCTGGTCGGCCTGGCGCAGGACGGCACGGACGTAGCCGATCCGCCGGCCGGTGCGGCCGCGGTCGATGACAACCTCGGCCGGGCCGGGCTTTGGTGTATGCAGGAAGTTGGCCGACACGGCCAGCAGGTCGGGGTGCGGATCGCCGGCCAGCGCGGCCAGCCCGGTCACCGCGAGGAGGTAGCCGCCGTGCAGCCAACCGCCGATGTGCCACTGCTCGTCGAGCACCGCGGCGAAGCGATCCTCGTCCAGCTTGGTCAGCGCAGTCGCGGCGTCGAACGCATATCCCATCCGGCAAGCGTGCCATGACGGGCGATCGGGCCTACAGGGCGTTCCGGACTACAGGGGATCCGGACTACAGGGGATCCGGACTACAGGGCGATCCGGACTACAGGGCGATCCGGACTACAGGGCGATCCGGACTACAGGGCGATCACACCGGCGTTCGTCGGAGTGAACCCGCACGCGTCGAAGTAGAACGACCGCAGGTGATCGTCGAAGTCGACGTGCAGCCATTCGCAGCCGGCGGCCCGGGCGTGCTCCTCGGCGATCGCGACCAGCCGGGCGCCGATCCCATGCCGCCGAAGCTTCCCGGTCACCAGGGTGTCCAGCACGAACGCGTGCACACCGCCGTCCCAGGCCACGTTCACGAATCCCACGAGCTCGCCGTCCAGCCGGGCACAGACCCAGCCGAGGCTGTGCCGGCTCACCTGGCTCCACCAGTCGTCGTCGATCAGGACCGGATGGTCGAACCCCTCCGCGTGCAGGGGGTTGATCTCGGCGTTGGTGAAGCTACCGCGCCACTCGTAGGCAATGTCCACCCGCGGAGGCTAGGGCACCTGCGGCGCGGCCGGCCATCCGATTACGGTCGGGCCGTGACCGCAGCGACGAGCATGGACCGGACGCCGGGACAGGGCCGCTACGTCCAGATCGAGCGGGAGCAGCGCTGGGTGCTCCGGGAGCTACCGGATGGGCTGGTGGCGCCCGTCTCGATCACGGATCGCTACCTGACCGGCACCCGGCTGAGGCTGCGCATGATGCAGTCCGACTCGCACGACCCGGTGTACAAGTTGGGCCAGAAGGTTCGGCCGGACAAGAGTTCGCCGGCCGTGGTCAAGCTGACCACCATGTATCTGGACGAGGACGAGTACGCTCGGCTCCGCCGGCTGCCCGGACACGAGCTGCGGAAGACCCGCCGGCGGATGTCCGGCGCTGCCCGCAGTGATCTGCGCGGCCTGGCCGTCGACGAGTTCCACGATCACCTGATCGGGTTGGTGCTGGCCGAGCTCGATCTCGGCGCAGATCGCCCGGCCATGGACCACCTCGGACTTGCGGCCATCGAGGTGACTACCGACGACCGGTTTTCCGGCGGTGCACTGGCGGCTGCTACGGCCGCTCAGGTCCAGGAGCTGCTCGATTCGGTCGCGCGACGCTGGTAGCGGCCGGCGGCCGGCGGTAGTTCGCGTCACGGCAAGTCCTTGGTAGGCCAGGCGGCAAGGTTTGGTAAGTCCGGGCGGCAAGGTCTTGGTAAGACCGGGCGGTCAGGATGCGGCGAGGCGGGAGAACTCGCGGCCGCAGCCTCGACCGAAGGGACGGTTCCGAACCGTGGCACGAAGAAACGCGGAGTTAACTGCCGGCCGGGCCCGACGATGGACCGGGCGAGCAGTGCTGGCGGGTGCGTTGGTAGCGGGGATGGCGCTGGTGCCAGTGCCATCCGCGCAAGCCGAGGTCTACGCCGGGCGGCCGAACTTCCAGCTGCCGTACGGCTGCGGCGACCGCTACTACAACTCGACGTATGCCGGTCACGACGATTACGACATCGATATGGGACTGCCGGAGAACACGCCGGTGTTGGCCTCGGCCGAGGGCATCGCCACCCAGGGCCACTCCGACACCGGCGGCTACCAGGTCAGCATCGATCACGGCAACGGCTGGCGGACCCTGTACCTGCATCTTCAGGCCGGCAGCTACCGGTTCAGCAACGGTGCGCTCGTCCGGCAGGGCCAGCACATCGCCGACTCGGGTAACACCGGGACCAAGACCAGCGGCCCGCATCTGCACTACGAGCAGCGCTACAACAACGCCAAGCAGCGGGCCAGGTTCGACGGCGTGCTATCGATCATCGACCAGGACACGCACTCGTACGGGGAGTACGTGACCAGCCGCAACTGTGGCACCCGGGTGATCTCCGGCGGGGCCGGGTACTTCTACCGGGTTCACAACAACGGAAACATGCTCGGCTACGACCACAGCGGCTGGCCGAACCCGGTCAGCCAGTGGATCTACTGGAAGGGCGGCCAGGCGATCGGGTCGGGGTGGAACCAGTTCACCCAGATCTTGTCGGACGGCTGGACCGTGTTCGGGATCAACGAGGCCGGACAGCTGAAGTGGTACCGGCTGGCCGACCCGGTCAACGGGATCTGGGAACCGGACCAGGGCAAGGTGGTCGGCACCGGTTGGGGCCAGTTCGCCAAGGTGTTCCACGGCTCCAACGGGGTGATCTACGGGGTGACCTACTCCGGTGCGCTGAAGTGGTACCGGTACATCAACGACGGCGGCAGCAGCTACCACTGGCACCCCAACTCGGGGACGGTCATCAGCAGCGGCGGCTGGGGCCAGTACCACCACCTGATCGCGGACAACGGGACCATTTACGCGGTCGACAAGAACGGCGCGATGTGGTGGTACCGCTACACCGATCCGCTGAACGGCGCCGGCATCTGGGCCAATAGCGGTCAGCGCAAGCAGGTCGGTTCCGGATGGAACTTCGCCGCGATCGGCAACGGCCGGCTGGGCATCATCTACGCGGTCAGCTATGCCGGTCAGCTGAAGTGGTACGAGCACCTCGACCCGACCAACGGTGCGGCGAGCTGGGATCCGGCATCCGGCACGGTGATCGGGACCGGCTGGGTGTAATACCGGCAGTGCGAGCGTGTGGGGCCGTCCTAGTCGGCGGCCCCACCGCACGCCTCATCTCGCCGCACCAGGGACTACACCCGACGCTTGAACTTCCACACGGCCAGCGGCGCGAACACCGCGATGATGCCCAGCAACCAGAGCAGGCTCTGGGCTACCGGCCAGGCCACTGGGCCGCCCACCAGCAATCCGCGAGTGGCGTCGGCCAGGATGGTGATCGGGTTGACGTCGACGAACGCCTGCAGCCAGCCCGGCATGGTGTCCGCGGGCACGAAGACATTGCTCACGAACGTGAGCGGGAACAGCGCCGTGAATCCGAAGACCTGGACGTGCTCCGGATCCTTGGCCGTCACTCCGACCAGCACCGACACCCAGGAGAATGCCAGCGCGAAGAACAGCAACAGGCCGAACGCGCCGATCAGGCCGAACCAGTTGGTGCCGAGCCGGAATCCGAGCGCGGCGCCGACGCCGAGCAGCAGCGCGATCGACCACGTTTGCTTGAGCAGGTCGGCGCCGATCCGCCCGGCCAGCGGTGCCCACCGCGCGATCGGCAGCGAGCGCAGCCGGTCGAAAACGCCCTTGGTCAGGTCGGTATTGAGACCCATCCCGACATACAAGGTCACGAACAGGGTGTTCATGACCAGGATTCCGGGCAGCGCGAACGTCAGGTAGTCGCCCGGGGTCCCGGAGATCGCCCCACCGAACACGTAGGTGAACAGCAGCACGAACATGATCGGCTGGATGCTGTAGTCGAGCAGCTCGAACGGGTTGTGCCGGACCTGCACGATCGTGCGCCAGGCGAGCGTCAGGGTCTGCCGCAACCCCTCGATCGGGCTGACCCGCGGCTTGAGCGCCGGTTGCACTACGGCGGTCGACGGGATGGCGGTCATGGCGAGCTCCCTTCGCTGTCGTCCTCGCTCGGATCGGTGGCTGGATGCCCGGTCAGGGACAGGAACACCTCGTCCAGGCTGGAGCCCCGCAACGCCAGCTCGGCGAGCAGGACACCGGCGTCGTCAAGCTTGCGCACCACGGCCGGCACGACCGCCGGATCGGTCACCGGCGCCGTCACCAGCTGCCCGTCGACGTCGGGGGTGGACTTCGTCAGTTCGCCCACCACCGAGATCACCGTGGCCAGGTGGTTCGGGTCGATCGGGCGCACCGCGAGGTACTGCGCGCCGGTTTTGGCCTTGAGCTCCTCCGGCGTGCCGGAGGCAATGACCCGGCCGTGGTCGACGACCACGATCTCGTCGGCCAGCTGATCGGCCTCGTCCATGTATTGCGTGGTCAGCAGGACCGTCGTGCCCTCGGCAACCAGCTCGCGCACCAGCCCCCACAGCTCGGTCCGGCTGCGCGGATCCAACCCGGTGGTGGGCTCGTCGAGGAACAGGATCCGCGGTCGACCGACCAAGCTCGCGGCCAGATCGAGACGGCGCCGCATGCCGCCTGAGTAGGTCTTGGTGGCCCGATCGGCCGCGTCGTCGAGCTGGAAATGCGTGAGCAGCTCGCGGGCCCGCGCCTTCGCATCCGGCTTCGGGATACCGAGCAGCCGCCCGATCAACAGCAGGTTCTCCGCACCGGTGAGCGCCTCGTCGACGGCTGCGTACTGCCCGGTCAACCCGATCAGCTGGCGCACCCGGTGGGCCTCGCGGATCACGTCATGGCCGCCGACCGAGGCCGAGCCGGCGTCGGGTTTGAGCAACGTGGCCAGGATCCGTACCGCGGTGGTCTTGCCGGCGCCGTTCGGCCCGAGCAGACCAAGCACGGTCCCAGTGCGCACCTGAAGATCTACTCCCGCCAACGCGGTGGTCTCGCCGAACCGTTTGACCAGGCCTTCGGCCCAGATCGCGGTGGACATCACGGCACCCTTCCCTCGACAGCCCTACCAGCAGGTACCAACCTTGCAGATGGCTCCGACATTTCAGCGGGCGACCTGCTGGCTGCGGCCGGGTACCGTCCAGGACTGTGATCGGACCGGCACCGGCCGAACTGGCTGCGGCACCGCGGGCACGGATTGCGGCAGCCTGCGCCGCCCCCACGGTCAGGATCTGATCGCTGCCTGGGCCGCCGAGTTGCTTGCCGGAGTGGTGGCCTACGACGATCCGGAGCTGCCGCCGGTGACCTGGCTCGGTGGCCGGCACGCCGCGGCGGAGCTGCGCCGTGGCCCGCTGGCCGAGCGCGGCCAGGAGTATTGGCCGCGGGTGTGGGCGGCCCGAGCGTTGCTCTACGTCTGGCTCCCGCGGGCCGGCCCGGCGGTGGTTCGGGCGCTGGCCGACCCGGCCTGGCGGGTCAGGGAGATGGCCGCCAAGGTGGCCAAGCTGCGTGAGATCGGTGAGGCCGGCGACGGATTGGCCGAGCTGGTGGACGACCCCGTCCCGCGGGTGCGGGTGGCCGCGGTGCGGGCGTTGGGGGCGGTGGGCGAGGCGGAGCACGCGCCCGCGGTGCACACTGCGATCGACGACCCGGAGCCGGCGGTCCGCCGCGCTGCCGAGACCGCGCTCGGCGAGCTGCGCAACCGCCTCGACCGCGACCTCTAGCCGCTGCGTTCGACCTGGCCGCGCAGATCCTTGCGCAGGATCTTGCCGGACGCGCTCTTCGGGATCGACTCCACGAACTGGACGCCGCGGATCTTCTTGTACGGCGCTACCCGCTCGGCCACGTATCCGGTCACGTCCTCCGCGGACACGTCCGAGCCGGGTGAGACGACGACGAAGGCATGCGGATACTCCTCGCCCTCGGCGTCAGTGGTGCCGATCACCGCGGCATCGGCGATCCCGGGATGGGTGAGCAGCACCGCCTCCAGCTCGGCCGGCGGCACCTGGTAGCCCTTGTACTTGATCAGCTCCTTGACCCGGTCGACGATGTACCAGTTGCTGTCCTCGTCCACCCGGGCCAGGTCACCGGTGTGCAGCCAGCCCTCGGCGTCGACGGTGGCATCGGTTGCCTCCGGATGGCCGAGGTAACCGGTCATCACCTGCGGCCCGCGGACCAGTAGCTCGCCGGTCTCCCCGACGCCCAGGTCCGCGCCGGTCTCGACGTCGATCAGCCGGCACTCGGTCCCGGCCAGCGCCTTGCCGACGCTGCCCGGGGCCGGCTTGGACTCCCCTTCGGGCACCACGTGCGAGACCGGGGACAGCTCGGTCATCCCGTATCCCTGCACCACCGTGCAGTTCAGCCGCCGGGAGCAGGCCTCGGCCAGCTCGCCGTCCAGCGGGGCCGCGCCGCTGAGCATGAAGCTCAGCGACGACAGGTCGTAGTCGTCGACCATCGGGTGCTTGGCCATCGCCAGCACGATCGGTGGCGCCACGAACGCCTTGGTGATCCGGTGGTCCTGCAGGGTCCGCAGGAAGATGCTCAGGTCGAACCGGGGCAGCGGTACCACCGTGGCGCCGGACGCCAGCGCCACGTTCATCAGCACAGTCAGGCCGTAGATGTGGAAGAACGGCAACACCGCGATGACCCGATCCTCGGCCGACAGTGGGAGCGCGTGGCCGGCTTGCGCGACGTTGGCGACCAGGTTGCGGTGGGTGAGCATGACGCCCTTCGGGGTGCCCGTGGTCCCGCTTGAGTAGGGCAGCACGGCCAGGTCGGCGGCCGGATCGAACTCGACCTGCGGCGCATCGGCGCCGGACTCGAGCAGGTCGTGGATGGATCGGTGCCCTTCCGCGGTGTCGCAGACCAGCACCTCCTCGACCGACGCCAGGTCGGTGGTCCGGTCGAGGAACGCGGAGATGGTCACCAGCAGCTTGGCCTTGCTGTCGGCGAGTTGGGTTTGCAGGTCGTGCGCGGTGGCCAGCGCGTTGATCGTAGTTACCGTCGCGCCGGCGGTCAGCGCGGCGTGGAACACCACCGGGTAGAGCACGCTGTTCGGGCTGAACAGGCCGATCACGTCGCCCTTGCGGATCCCGGCTGCGGCGAACCCGCCGGCCAGCTGCTCGACCATCTCGGCCAACCGGGCATAGCTGATGATCTGTCCGGTCAGTCCGTCCACCAGGGCGGGATGCTCGCCGCGAGCGCTGGCCGAGCCGAGCACGGCTTGGTGCAGCGCGAGGTCAGGGACACGGATGTCACCGTGCGGGCTGTGGAAGGACATGCCTACCTCCGGCGAGCGGGCGGATGTCGGGTCCAGCGGGCAGCTGTGGCCGAACTGAGCCCAGCTTCGACCCGCATCGCAAACTGGGCAAGACCGGATCGGTTCCAGGATTGCGGTGGACCGAAAACGATCGTGGTAGGTGTGAAACCGCAGGACGGTGGGCACAAACACCACTCATGTCTGCATGGCGCTCTCGACGGCGGGACTCCCTGGACAACGGGCTCGCCGCAATCATCTGGATCATCGCGGTGATCGCCGCGTTCTTCCTCATCATGCACATCATCCTCGTGATCTTCGAGGCCAATCAGGGCAACGTTCTGGTCGACTTCATCAGCGACGTGGCGAACGCGCTGGCTTGGGTGTTCAAGGACCTGTTCACGCCCGACGACAGCAAGCTGCGGGTGTTGTTGAACTTCGGCCTGGCCGCGCTGGTCTATTTGGCGTTAGGCCGGGTGGTGGCTCGAGCGATCGACTGATGACCTGCACGTCAGGTCCCGGTACCCCCCGCCGGGACCTGACATAAACCGCACAGACCCGCGTAGAGCGAGCACGGCACTCACTCTGACGCAGCGATCCGGCGGCAGTCTAGCCAGGCGTCCGGCTAGGCTGCCGTCATGCTTGTCCGCGCAGCGATCGACCCCGGCCGGCTCGGCCGCGGCGTCGACGTGGCGCGATGTCCCTCGATCTGACGGCATCCACCGCATGGTTCGCGGTGTCGCCAACCGGTCATCTGCACGACTCCTCGGATCGATGGACGAGAGACACTCATGCCTGCTTCGCGCGCGACCTCTATTCAGCTCGACGGTGACCTGGATCCGGCCCGGTTCGCCTACCTGACCCCCACCGCCGACGACCGGCCCGCGAGTCTCGGTCGCCTGGTCCAGCTGGCCCGGATGCTGGGCGACCAGGCAGGCGGATGGGAGCATCTGGTCCGGTTCGATCCGATCCGGCGCTGGCGACACCGGCTCCAGCTGGACGAGCCGGACGGCTACCAGGCGTGGCTGCTGAGCTGGTTGCCTGGCCAGGGCACCGAACTACACGATCATGGTGGCGCCCCAGCGGTGTTCAGCGTGCTGGCCGGTCAGCTGGCGGAGTCGTCCGTCTCGCCGTTCGACGGCCGCCCACGCAGCCAGCTGGTGGAAGCCGGTCAGCTGCGCTACTGGGCGCCGCGGCACTTGCGGCAGCTCAGCAACGCCGGCTCGGCACCCGCGGTGAGCCTGCACGTCTACCAGGTGGACGGGTCCGAGTTCGGGATCAATCAAGTTGGCGAGATGTCCCGATTCCAGTAGGTTCGCTGGATGTCTGGCCTCGCTGCGATCGTCATCGACTGTGAACGTGCGGCCCCACTGGCGAAGTTCTGGTCGCTGGCGCTGGACTGGCCGATCCGAGTCTACGACGCCGCCGAGGTGACCCGGTTGGCCGAGCTCGGGCACTCACCGGAGACCGATCCGTCGGTTGCGCTTGACGCACCAGATGGAACCGCGGCGCTGCTCTGCGTCGAGGTGCCGGAACCGAAATCCGTCAAGAACCGGGTCCATCTGGACATCAGGGTTCGTGATCGGGCCCATCTGGACGAGCTGCTCGCGCACGGCGCCAAGGTTCTTGCGCAGCGCGAGGGCTGGCTAGTGCTCGCGGATCCGGAGGGCAACGAGTTCTGCATCGTCAACCCACCGGGGCAGTAGGCCGGCCGCGCTGCGGCCCGGTTAGTGCCCGGGCGGCACCGGCTCGCGGCCGCGGAACCGGGCCACCAGCCCGATCGCGGACACGATCGCCCATACCCCTTCCAGCAAGAGGAATCCCCAGTCCCGGCCGTGCCAGGCCACCACGGTCAGCACCGCCGAGCCGACCAGGTTGAGTGCCAGGTACCAGTACGACGAGGTATCCAGCAGCTTGACCTGCGCCAGGACGAACCCGGCAAGGATCATGAGCGCGCCAACCATCTGGACGACTTGGTCCATGCCCCCTGGGTGCCCAGTACTCGGTGTCGGAAGCCTGCTGGCCGGGTGAAATCCCGACCGGGGCCAGGCTGGGGTCAGGCCAGGTTGAGAAGTCAGGCCAGGTTGAGAAGTCAGGCCAGGTTGGGGTCCGGCCCGAGCGGGTTCGGTTCCAGCACCGGCGCGGGTGCCGACTCCGGGCCGGTGGAGTCCACCGGTTGCCCGGCCGAGCGAGGCGCGCTGTAGCCGGCCGGAGCGTCGGCCACCTTCTCGATCCGGAACGGATACTGGAAGATCCGGCCCAGGCTGACCTTGACGACCTCACCTTCGGTGACGGTGGCATACAGCTTCGGGTTGAGCAGCCACGCCTTGGTCTCCCGAGCTCGCCCGTCGTCGATGGCCATCCGGTGCTCGTAGTTGCTGTCGTCCCCGCGGGATCGCCGGCGCAGCCGGACCACCTGGCCCTCGACCACCCGCCGGTTGCCGATATCGGTCAGCGCGAGCACGAGCAGCGCAGCCGCAGCCAGCCAGATCGGAGCCACGATCGCGGGGGCGAGATCCTGCGCCCGGGCCCAGGCCGTATCGAGCGCCTCGCTGTTGATCGTGCCGGCTTCGGAGTCCACGACCTTGACTCCGATCAGGTCGAGCCCGGCAATCACCGGATACGCCAGCAGGGCCAGGGCCGACACGGCCACCGCAACCCAGGCGATCCACCACGGCGAGCGGCTCCACAGCATCGGCGGGCCCGGCAGGAATCCCCAGCGCCGCGGGTACCTGACCCGGATCAGGTGCCACAGCCCGGTGCCGTAGGTCGACCAGGCCCGCCGGTCGTCGGCCGGTAGCCCGACCGGAAGGCTCACCACCGCGGCCGGGGCTACGTCGAGCGCCGCGCCGTAGGCCAGGTGCCGATCCCAGATGGTGACCGAGGCCGCCGGCAGCGTCTCGAACCGGTCGTTGTCGCGTAGCTGGCGGCGCAGGCCGAGCCAGCGCCCGGCCGCCTCGGCGCCGGCCGCGGTGCCACGCTCCGCGTTGATCCCGGCGATCAGCGCCCAGCAGCCGACCACGACGGCACCACCGGCCGCCCACTCCCAGGCCGCGAGCGCGGTCAGCCCGCCTGGGATGAACGAGCCGCCACGCAGCAAGGTCAGCCACGGCCCGGTCCACCGCGGTTGGGAAAGACCTCGGGACCTCGCGTCCTCGATGACCGCGTTGCGGAACGACTTCCACCAGGCGGCCGGCTTCTGCTGGCCTTTCGCCAGTGCCTCGGTGGCGACCACGCTGTCGACCGCACAGCTGGCCGCATAGTCGTACACCTGCTGCTCATAGGAGTTGAGCGTGCCGCGCACGCCGCGCAGCCGGACCAGGCTCAGCTCCGGACCGACCTCCTCGATGTCGGCCATCTTGCGGGCGGCCAGGTCGAGCAGGGTGGCGCAGGCCGCTTCCTCCTCGAGCCGCCAGTCGCTGGTGATCAGATTCACCACGGCGGGCGGCTCCGGACCGAGCTCCATAGTGGCCGGTCCCGCGTCGACGTCCGGCTGGCGGGTGGCGAACACCGCCATCGCGAGCAGCACCAGCCAGCCGATCCCGGCCACGGCGGCGGCCAGCACCAGCGGTTGACCGGCCGAATCCAGCGCCTCGGTGCGCAGCCAGTCCAGCGCGTCACCTAACCAAGCGGTCGCCTTCGCAATGGCGTCGTCCATACCTCATCCCCCTGGGTCCCGGGCTCCGACCGGCGGTCAGCCAGGATCCACCACCAACGCCAGGCTCAGAACTGCACCCGAACCGGGCCGCGCTCCGCCTCGGGAGCGGTGAAGTACTCGCGCTCGCGGAAGCCGAACATGCCGGCCACGAAGTTGGCGGGCACGGTCTGGATCCCGGTGTTGTAGGTCTGCACGGCGTCGTTGTAGTACTGCCGCGAGTATGCGATTCGGTTCTCGGTGGTGGCCAGCTCCTCCTGCAGGGACAAGAAGTTCTGGTTGGCCTTCAGGTCGGGGTAGGCCTCGGCGACCGCGAACAGGCTCTTGAGCGCGGCGGACAGCATGTTCTCCGCCTCGGCCTGGGCCACGGCACCCTGCGCGTTCAGCGCGTTGGCCCGCGCCTGGGTTACCGCCTCGAGGGTCTGCCGCTCATGGGTAGCGTAGCCGCGCACGGTCTCGACCAGGTTGGGGATCAGGTCGTAGCGGCGCTTGAGCTGGACGTCGATCTGGGCCCAGGCGTTCTCCACCTTGTTCCGCAGACCGACCAGCCGGTTGTACATGACGATCAAGAAGAGCACGAGCAAGACGACGACCACGCCGCCGATGATTAAGCCCAGCACGAGCTTCCCCTCCCTCGATGTCGGTAGGCGCCTACCTACCTAAGTGCTGTCTTTCTCGCCGAACAACAGCTCACAGACCTGAACATAAAGGTCGTCGGGCTCGGGGAGGTAGTCGATCGTGCTCAGTGCCTGATCCTGGCCGGCCGACTCGAGCACGAACTTGCCGTAGCCGAGCACCCGGCCAAGCAGGGTCCGCTCGTAGCGCATGTCGGTGACCTTGGACAGTGGCATCATGCCGACCTGCCGGTTGAGCACCCCGTTCGCGAGCATGAACCGGCGGTCGGTGATGACGAACCAGTCCATCGACCATTCGACTAGTCGCCACAGCCAATACACCAGGACGGCGAACCAGGCGATCCAGAGCACGTCCCTGACCAGCGGGACCAGCGGCATCACGGTGTCGATCAGCATGGTGAGAATCAGGCTGCCGAACACCAGCACGCCGGCCCAGAACTGCTGCGCCCAGTGCCGGCGCACCTCGATGACCACGCGCTCGCTCGGGGCGAGCAACTTGTTGACCGCACCGACCCGGCTTTCGGCCGACAACACCGACGGCATGTCAGACCTCGGCCAGCGCCCGGAAGAAGTCGAAGAGCCCGTTGACGCCACTGGCGACGATCCCCGCGCCGTCCTTGACGTACTGCGCAGAAACATCGGGAGCCTGGGTCACCATGAAGGCGGCGAAAACCACAAGCAGCAAGATCAGAATCTTCTTGGGTTTCAGCACGTAGGCCCGCCTCCTTGCGTCCTCGTGGTCTTACCCGAACAACCACACAAATGCCCCGCGCGCGAAGCGGTAACCCCCGCGCGCCAATGCTCTAGGCCTTGGTGGCCCATCGTTGTCCTCACCAGGTTCGGCAGGCTGCCTCTGACGGTAGCCAAGCCTGACAGATTATGGCGATACCCCGCGTGGCCGACACGCGCCGGAATTCCGCCCGAATCCGGGTACAGATCATCCACTATGTGGACACTCGGGAGCGCTCCGGCGGCCTAGACGAGCTATACGACGCCGTACAGCCGGTCGCCGGCGTCGCCCAGGCCAGGCACGATGTACCCCAGCTCGTTGAGCCGCTCGTCCAGCCCGGCGGTCACCACGGTGACCGGTACCTCGATCGAGGTCAGCATCCGCTCCAGGTGCGCTACCCCTTCCGGCGCAGCCAGCAGACACAGTGCGGTGATTTGCCGGGCTCCGCGGTCGACCAGGAACTGGATCGCGGCAGCCAGCGTGCCGCCGGTGGCCAGCATCGGATCGAGCACGTAGCACTGCCGGCCGGACAGGTCGTCGGGCAGCCGGGTGGCGTAGGTCGAGGCGATCAGCGTCTCTTCGTCCCGGATCATGCCGAGGAAGCCCACCTCCGCGGTCGGCAGCAGCCTGACCATCCCGTCCAGCATGCCCAGCCCGGCCCGCAGGATCGGCACGACCAGCGGCTTGGGTGCGGCCATCCGGACCCCGTCGGCGGGTGCGACTGGCGTCGTGATTCGCAGCGGCTCAACCAGAACGTCCCTGGTTGCCTCGTACGCCAACAGGGTGACGAGCTCGTCAGCCAGCCGCCGGAACGTCGGGGAGTCGGTGCGCTCGTCCCGCAGGGCGGTGAGCTTGTGCGCGACCAGGGGATGGTCGACGACCAGCATCTGCATGAACCGCAACGGTAGGGGAAAACCCGTTCCAACCTCTAGGGAGGTCGCCCCAGCTGGGACGCATCTCACGCATCGGGTCCGCTCGGTTGCGCGCTGCGTTGCGAATGAGTACTTTCCGTGCTCCGCTGCTGTGAGGCGGCCTGGGTATCTGTCACCATGCCCCAGGGGCCCAGGCAAGGGAGAGCTGATGGACGAGGGCGGCACTGACTTCGCCGTCGTCGTGTACCGCGAGGACGACACATGGCAATGCGCCATGCTTGGGTCGCGCGCGACCGAGGGGCTGGAGAGCCTGCTCGCCGCGCTGCGCCAGCAACCGAGCGAGGGTGAGACGATCGGGCTGGTCTCGATGCAAGACGACTATTTTGTTGCAATGCGGCTGACCGGTGACACGGTTCGAGCCCTACTGTCGGACGCGACCGCGGCCGAAGAGTCCGAGCTCGCTCGTGAAGTGCTCGACGGGCTGGACTTGCCGGTGGGTGACAGCGAGGATTTCGACGAGGTGCAGCCAGCCGGCGATCTGGCGCTATTTGCTGACTTGGGCATGGATGCGATGGAGCTCGGCGCGTTGTGCGACGATCTCGACCTGTATCCAGACGAGATGCTTGCGAGCATCGCCGCCAGGCTCGGCTTCGCCGACTCCTTCAAACGCGCGGTCGACACCGTGCCGGGCTAGCGTGACGAGCTGAGGACAACCAGGGAGTACGAAGGTGGCGTACTTCGCCGCATTGCTGACGCGAACTGCGGATGGCTGGGAGGCCAGCGACATCGACCTCGACGATGTCGTCGACTTGGACGGGCTTGCCGACCTGATGCGGTCGTCGTCGGCTGAAGATCAGATTTCCCTCCTGTTCGTCGAGCAGGAAGACATGTGGTTCGGGGTGGTCCGGGTCGACGGCGAGGACGACGCCCGAGTCTTCGTGTCGGACGCGCACGCCGCGATCCGCAGCGCCTACGGCGAGGTCCTGCTCGGCCAGCTGCTGGCCGCGACCGACACCGGGGTGGAGGAGCTGCTCGTCCTGGCCGAACCGGACGCCGAAGAGCTGGACGAGGCCGAGCCGGAGGACGAGGAAGCCGCCGAGGCACTGACCGGACCGACTGGTGACGCCGACCTGCTCAACGATCTCGGTATGACGCCCGAGCAGCTGCTCGAGCTGTCGGCGCGGGAGGGCCTGCTGCCGACCGAGGCGCTGGTCGAGATCGCCGAGCGGGCCGGGTGCGCGGAGGCCTTGGAATCGGTCCGCTGAATGCCGCCGCCCGGTCGGTATGACGCGGCGATGCGGCTGGCCATCGCGGTGGCCGCCGAGGCACCGGCCGGCGGCGACGTACCGATCGGCTGCGTGGTCCTGGACCCATCCGGAGCCGTGCTCGGGCGCGGCTTCAACGAGCGGGAGGCGTTGGGCGATCCGACCGCCCACGCGGAGATCATCGCGCTCCGGGCGGCCGCGGCGGCGGTCGGGCAGTGGCGGCTGGCCGGCTGCACGCTGGTGGTCACGCTGGAGCCGTGCGCGATGTGCGCCGGCGCGATCGTGCTGTCCAGGGTGGATCGGTTGGTATACGGCGCGGCCGATCCGAAGGCCGGCGCGGTCGGCTCACTGTGGGATCTGGTCCGTGATCGGCGGCTCAACCACCGCCCCGAGGTGATCAGTGGAGTGCTCGCCGAGGAGTGCGGCGAGCTGCTGCGATCGTTTTTCACCGACCACCGTGATCTCGGGTAACCTGGCCCGCGGTGGCGTGTCCGAGCGGCCTAAGGAGCACGCCTCGAAAGCGTGTGAGGGGGCAACTCCTCCGTGGGTTCAAATCCCACCGCCACCGCCATTGTGATGTCTCAGGACATGCCGGACGGCCGAACCCAATAGTGGTGGGTTCGGCCGTCTGCTGTTTAGCGGGTGGGGCCGGGTGGTCGGCCGGTGCCTTGGTAGCGCTTGGTTG
>JAKEEW010000698.1 GCA_022616375.1 Sporichthyaceae bacterium | reverse complement strand
TCATCGTCGTGGCCAAGACCGCCACCGATCAGGGCGCGCATGGGGTGAGCCTGATCGCGGTGGAGCGGGGCACGGCCGGCTTCACCCGCGGCCGGCGTCTGGAGAAGGTGGGCCTCAAGGCCAACGACACCGCCGAGCTCTTCTTCGATGACTGTCACGTGCCCGCCGACAACCTGATCGGCACCGAGAACCATGGCTTCTACCACCTCATGGGGAACCTGCCACGGGAACGGCTGAGCATCGCGGTGGTGGCGGTCCGCGCCGCCGAGCTGATCCTGGCGCAGACCCTGGAGTACGCGCGTAACCGTCAGGCGTTCGGCCGCGCGATCGGCAGCTTCCAGCACAACCGGTTCCTGCTCGCCGAGCTGGACACCGAGGTGACGATCGCCCGGACGTTCATCAACCACTGCATGCGCGAGTTCAACGCCGGCCGGCTCACGATTACCGATGCGGCGAAGGCGAAGTGGTGGACCACGGAGCTGCAGACGAAGGTGGCTGACCGGTGTGTGCAGCTCCATGGCGGGTACGGCTACATGATGGAGTACCCGGTGGCCAAGGCATGGCTCGACAGCCGGGTGCAGACCATCTACGGCGGCACCACGGAAATCATGAAGGAGATCATCGGCCGCGGCCTCGGACTGTGATCCGGTGACCGCATGCCATCCCACCGGACCGGAAACGGACCGGAACTACAGCGGCGAGAATAGTCCTGTGATCCTTGCTGAGCAGGCCACCGAGCAGCGGCCAGATGTGCGGCGGGTGCAACGGCGTGCATTGAGCGTGCTGATCCTCAGCCAGATGATCGGCGGCGTCGGCGTCGCCATCGGCATCGCCGTGGGAGCGCTGCTGGCAGCGCGCATGGGTGGCACCGCGATCTCCGGCTTCGGCCAGAGCTCACTGGTCGTCGGCGCGGCACTGCTCGCGGTTCCGGTGACCAGGTTGATGAACCGGCGCGGCCGCCGCCCAGGGCTGACCATGGCGTACCTCATCGGTGCGGCCGGCGCCGTGCTGGTGCTCCTCGCGGCGGCACGCGGCTCGATCTGGCTGCTGTTCGTGGGGCTGTTCCTGTTCGGCGGCGGAAG
>JAKEEW010000105.1 GCA_022616375.1 Sporichthyaceae bacterium | reverse complement strand
GGTGACATCGGCGAGGATCTGAACCGGTTCCTGAACTCGTCGGGCTGCCCGTTCCTGATCAAGCCGTTCGAGCTGGGCGAGTTGTTGCCGCTGTTGCCCGCACCCGGTCCGTGAGGCCCATCGCCGCGCGGACCTGCGGCGAATCCCCTCCGACCCCGAACCCTGTCGCGTGCGCGCGCGGCTCGGACACCTGACCCGAGGTCCCCGGCATGAAGTGCCTGCTGCACATCGCTCTCGTGTGGGCCGCGCTGTGGCCAGCCCCCGCCCGCGGCCAGGCCGGCCAGTCGTTCGACTTCCACGGCCGTGGCCCGTACCGCGCGAGCGTGCCCCGGCCGGCCGACCTGCTGGGCTACGCCCCGGGAGCCCGCCACACGCAGTATGCCGAGCAGCAGCGGGTCCTGGATCGTCTGATGGCCGCTGCCGGTGACCGGGTTCGAGCCGAGAGCCTGGGCACCACCGAGGAAGGCCGGGTCATGCGGCTGTTGATCGTCTCGGCGCCCGAAAACCTCGCGCGGCTCGACTCGATCCGCACCGATATCAACCGGCTGGCCGACCCCCGGCGCACGACCGGGCAAGCCGCCGCCGCGATCGCCGACCGGAACCCCGTGGTCGTGATGTTGTCGTATTCGATCCACGGCAACGAGCCGGCGGGGTTCGAAGCCGTGATGTGGCTCGCCTACCAGCTACTCGCGTCGGAGGAGCCGGCCACGCTCAATGTGCTGCGGAACACCTTGGTGTTGCTTAACCCTTCGGCCAACCCCGACGGCCACGAGCGCTTTACCGTGTGGTACAACTCCCTGGCCGTCGGTACCGACGAACCGTCCGCGTACGAAACCGGTGAGCCGTGGGATATCGCCGGCCGGACCAGCCACTACCGCTTCGACATGAACCGCGACCTGATCGCCCAGTCGCAGGCGCCGACGCGCGCGATGTTGCTGGCGCTGATGCGGTGGCGGCCGCAGGTCTTCGTCGACCACCACAGCACCACGCCCCAGTTCTTCTTTCCTCCTCCGGCCGCACCGGTCAACACCAACCTGCCGCCGCAGACCGTGCGCTGGATGGAGATCTTCGGCCGGGGCAATGCCGCCGCGTTCGACCGGTACGGCTGGCAATATTTCGCGCGCGACATCTTCGATCTCTACTACGCCGGATATTGGGACAGCTGGCCATCGCTCAACGGCGCCACCGGAATGACCTACGAAACCGATGGCGGGCCCGAGCTCAAGATCCGGCGGTCGGACGGCACGGTCTCCTCGTTGGCCGACGGTATGGCCCACCATTTCGTCGCCTCGATGGCTACGTTGGAGACCGCCGCCGCCAACCGGCGCGAGCGCCTGCTGGACTACTGGGCGTTCCGCCAGTCTACCCTGGAGCAGGCCCGAACCGCCC
>JAKEEW010000697.1 GCA_022616375.1 Sporichthyaceae bacterium | reverse complement strand
GGCACGCCGACCTCCCCGATGCCGCCCGGCTTCTCCCTGCTGGGCACGATGTGCACCGCGACCACCGGCATCTCGCTCATCCGCAGCACTCGATAGTCGTGGTAGTTCGATTCCTGCACCCGACCGTCCTTGAAGTGCAGGGCGCTGTACAGGGCCGCGCCCAGACCGAACGAGACCCCCGACTCCATCTGCGCCGTGATCGCCTCGGGATTGACCGCGATGCCGCAGTCGATGGCGCAGACCACCCGGTGCACCCGGATGCGCCCCTGCTCGACCGAAATCTCCGCGACCTGCGCTGCGAAGCTGCCGAAGGACTCGTGCACGGCGACGCCGCGGCCTCGGCCCCGGGGCAGCGGGCTGCCCCAGCCGGCCTTCTCGACGGCCAGGTTCAGCACGCCGAGATGGCGCGGGTGATTATCGAGCAGCGCACGGCGATACTCGACCGGATCCTTGCCCGCCGCCTGCGCCAGCTCGTCGATGAGGCTCTCCATCACGAAGGCGGTATGGCTGTGGCCGACCGAGCGCCACCACAGCACCGGGATGCTGTGCCGGGGCGAGTGCAGGTCGACCCGATGGTTCGGGATGTCCTTGAGATACGGCGAATCGGCCGTTCCCTCGACCGAGACGGGGTCGATACCGTTCTTCACCAGCAGCGGCTCCAGCAGCGTGCCGATCAGGATCGACTGGCCGACCACCGAATGCTGCCAGGCCACCGGGCGGCCGTCGGGGCCGAGGCCGATGCGCACCCGGTGGAGATAGGCCGGCCGGTAGTAGCCGCCGCGCACGTCGTCCTCGCGGGTCCAGACGGTCTTGACCGGTGCGTTGGCCGCCTTGGCGACGTGCACCGCCTCGCTCACGAAGTCGGAGGTCGGCGTGGCGCGCCGGCCGAAGCCCCCACCCAGGAAGGTGGTGTGGATCTCCACCTGCTCGGGCTTGAGGCCGGTGATCTTCGCGGCCAGCTGCTGGTCCAGAGTCTGGAACTGGGTGCCGGTCCAGATCTCGCACTTGCCGCGCTCGATCTTCACCGTCGCGTTGAGCGGCTCCATCGGCGCGTGCGCCAGATAGGGCACGGCGTACTCGGCTTCGACGGTCCTGGCGGCCTTGCCGAGCGCGTCGGTGACGTTGCCCGCCTGCGCGGCCGGGGCGCCGCGGGTGCCGGCGAGCTTGCGGAACTCCTCGCGCAGCCGATCGGGTGTCGTGCCGCAGTACGGCCGCACTCCCCCCAAAGTTCCTC
>JAKEEW010000696.1 GCA_022616375.1 Sporichthyaceae bacterium | reverse complement strand
GCCGGTGGGGCCGGTCGGGCGGCCAGGGCAGCCGGTGCGGACCGTGCTGGGTTACCCGGAGGACGGTGGCGACTTCGCCCGTGCGTTGCGCCGCTGTGTCGGGGTGGCCGCCTGCCGGACCGAACGTTCCGGGGTGATGTGCCCGAGCTGGCGGGTGACTCACGAGGAACGGCATTCCACCCGGGGACGGGCGCACCTGCTGCACGAGCTGCTCGCCGGTGAGCTGATCACCGACGGGTGGCGGTCCACCGCCGTGCGGGATGCGCTCGATCTGTGCTTGTCCTGCAAGGGCTGCAAGTCCGACTGCCCGGTCAACGTCGACGTGGCTGCGTACAAGGCCGAGTTCTTGGCGCATCACTACGCCGGGCGGATCCGCCCAATCTCGCATTATTCGCTGGGTTGGCTGCCGGCGTGGCTACGGCTGACCCGGCTGGCTCCAGGTCTGGCCGGATACCTGGCCCGGACCCCAGGCCCGGCTCGGCTGCTGAAGCGGCTGGCCGGGATGCCGGCGCAGCGCGCGCTGCCGGAGCTGCCGGCCGAGTCACTGGTGCGCTGGCATCGCCGCCGGGGAACCGCCGCGCGGCCGGCAGTGCCGGCGAGCCCACCGGTGCTGCTCTGGCCGGACACGTTCACCAACTACCTGGCGCCGGAAATCGGGCGGGCGGCGGTGACCGTGCTGGAGCATGCCGGCTACTCCGTGCGGCTACCGCAGCGGGCGGTCTGCTGCGGGCTGACCTGGTTGTCGACCGGTCAGCTCGGGATCGCTCGCCGGGTGATGCGCCGGGCCGTGGATCTGCTCGCGCCGGTGGTCGGGTCGGGCGTGCCGGTCGTCGTGCTGGAGCCGAGCTGCGCCGCGGCGCTGCGCGACGACCTTCCGGCTGTGCTGACCGGGGACGCTCGGGCTGCCGCGGTCGCCACCGGGGTGCGCACGTTCGCCGAGCTGCTCGACGAGCCGGCAACCGGATGGACACCGCCATCCGTCGATGCCGCCGCGGTCGTCCAGACCCACTGCCATCAGCACTCGGTGCTCGGCTTCGGCGCGGACCGCCGGGTCATGGACCGGGCCGGGATCGACGCCACCGTGCTGGATGCCGGGTGCTGCGGGCTGGCCGGCAACTTCGGCTTCGAACGCGCGCACTACCCGGTCTCGATGGCGGTCGGTGAGCTGGCGGTGCTTCCCGCGGTCCGGTCGGCCGGCGCGGACTCGCTGGTCATCGCGGACGGCCTGTCCTGCCGGCTACAGATCGAGCACGGCACCGGCCGCCGCGCGCAACACCTGGCCGAGATCCTTGCCGCCGCCCTACCTTCCTGATCATTACCCGCGGTTTGCGCAGACAAATGACGCAAACTGGGTGATCAATTGCGCAAACCGCGGGTAATGATCAGGAGATTTGTGCATAACCGTCGACGTCCTCGGGCTTGCGCGGGCCGGGCCCGACATAGCGGGCCGACGGCCGGATCAGCCGGCCAGTGCGCTTCTGCTCCAGGATGTGCGCGCTCCAGCCGGCGGTCCGGGCACAGGTGAACATCGCGGTGAACATGTGCGGTGGCACGTCGGCGAAGTCCAGCATGATCGCGGCCCAGAACTCGACGTTGGTCTCCAGCACCCGATCCGGGCGGCGGGCCCGCAACTCCTCGAGCGCGGCCTTCTCCAGGGCGACGGCGACCTCGTAGCGCGGCGCGCCGAGCTCCTTCGCGGTGCGCCGCAGCACCCGGGCCCGCGGATCCTCGGCCCGGTAGACCCGG
>JAKEEW010000695.1 GCA_022616375.1 Sporichthyaceae bacterium | reverse complement strand
GGTAGTAGTCGAGCAGGCCGGTCACGGCCGCCCACCGGTCCTTTGCGATGTCGTCGTGGTCGGCCAGCTCGTGAGCGTAGGCGCGGACCAGGTCATGCAGCCGAATCCGATCCGCGCCAGCCGGCTGGACCAGGTAGGCCCGGCGCAGTGCCTCGATCGTGCGCCGGGTCTGCTCCAAGCCGCTACCGGCCAACGCCGCCGTGGCGTAGCCGTCGATGCTCGGGCCGGGATGCAGGCCCAGGCGGCGAAACAGCCGCGCCGCCTCGGGGTCAAGCTGGCGGTAGGACCAGGACAGTACCGTGCGAACGTTGGTACGCTCGTCAGCGACCAACACATCGAGCCGCCAGCGCTCATCCTCAAGCTCGGCCACCACACCAGCCAAGCCGGCCTCGGGCCGGCTCAGCACACGTTCGGCGGCGATAAGCAACGCCAGCGGCAGGTGCCCGCACCGCCGGCCCAGCTCCGCGACCAGCTGTGGCGCCCCCGCGGCCGGCGCCCCGATCAGGGTGACCAGCAGCTCGGCCGCCTCGACCGGTGCCAACACGTCAAGGTCGATACGCCGCGCCCCGTCGCGGGCCACCAACCCCGCCAGACTGTCCCGGCTGGTCACCAGCACGCAGCAGCTGGCCGTGCCCGGCAGCAACGGGCGCACCTGCTCGGAGTTGTGGGCGTTGTCCAGCACCACCAGCATCTGTCGCCCGGCCAGCAGGCTGCGGTAGGTGCTCACCCGCGCATCCAGCTCGAAGGGGATCTCCGCACCCCGTACCCCCAGCGCCACCAACAACCGGGCAAGCACATCAGCCACAGCCACCGGCTCACCCGCATCAAAACCCCGCAGATCAACATAAAGCTGCCCATCTGGGAACCGGCCGACCGCCCGATGCGCCCAGCGCAGGGCCAACGCGGTCTTACCGACCCCGGCCACACCGGCCACCGCCGAGATCACCACCGCTGGCGGGGATGATCCGTCCGGGGCAAGCATCTCGTCCAGGGCCACCAGCTCACGCTCACGCCCGGTGAACCCGTACGCCTGCGCCTGCAACTCCGCCGGCACCGCAACCGCCGACGCCCAGCCAGGGTGAGCCTCCCGCCGGCCAGCCGCGTCCCGCAGCTGTTGCACACATTTGCGCAAACCTGCGTCGTCGGACTGGGCCGCCACCAGCCGGTCCAGCACAGCCAGCCCCTCCATGGCCTGACCGAG
>JAKEEW010000694.1 GCA_022616375.1 Sporichthyaceae bacterium | reverse complement strand
TTCCGGGACTACCAAACCACGTTTATGCAGGTGGGCCTGATGATAGGTGGGGCGGGTGGTGGGGCGGGTGGGACTCGAACCCACGGCCAAGGGATTATGAGTCCCCTGCTCTAACCGGCTGAGCTACCGCCCCGATCGCGGTACAGCCTAGCCGGCAGCATGATCCAACTTGGCCGGCCAGGCGGACAGGATACGAGGGTATCGACCTCGGGGTAGCGGGATAAGAGCGACATAGTGGGATCCAGAGCGGGTGGTAGTACTCGGATCGTGTCCACCGAGCCGCCACGCGAGCAGCAACCGCCCAACAGAAGATCAAGGTCCCTGCGGGCATCGCCGCGAGGGACCTCGGATGAACGCTGCTCCCGCGAGTGGACTCGAACCACCAACCTGCCGGTTAACAGCCGGACGCTCTGCCGATTGAGCTACGCGGGAATGGACCGGGCCAGAGCCTGACACCGGATGTCGGCTCCCAGCGTACCCCATCAGGCTGGATGATCAGCCTCTCCCCCGGTCGCAGCAGATTGGCTACCGGATTGCTGGGTAGCGTTCGTTCTAGCAAAGCCGCAGCTCATTGGAGGCGACGTCATGCGTAAGTTCGGTTTCCTCGCTGGAGCCGCCTTGGGTTACGTGCTGGGCGCCAAGGCTGGCCGGGAGCGTTACGAGCAGATCAAGGACAAGGCTTCGAAGGTGGCCAACCACCCGACGGTCCAGCAGGCCAAGAACGAGGCCCAGGACCAGGCGACCAGGCTCTACGGTTCCACCAAGGACAAGATCACGAGCAAGATCGGCGGATCTGACTCGACGGACGACTACGTTGGCGAGCTCGCCGACGACAGTTGGACCTCGCCGAGCAAGACCACCACGGGTGCGAGCTCCGGGACCCGGTAGTCGCATCCTGGCTCGCGGCGGGCCGGGCGCGGCCCAGGCTAGATCGGTAGGCGCCCAGCAACATTGCCGGGCGCGGCCCAGGCTAGATCGGTAGGCGCCCAGCAACGTTGCCGGGCGCAGCCCAGGCTAGATCGGTAGGCGCCCAGCAACGTCGCGGCCCCCACAGACTTCCGCTATCGGCACAGTCTGGCCCTCCGCACCGTGCCGGTGGCGGAAGCCCATGTCTGGGGGCCGGCCCGCTCGACGACTTCGAGCTGAGGCCGGCTCAGATTCCGGTTTGCGCCCGTACCTCGTCCAGCGCTTGGGCAGCTCGGGCTCGCAGCGATGGATCCGTCGCATCCAGCCCGGCATCGAACGCCATCGTCCACCGTGCCTGCGAGGCCCCCGGTGCTCGCCGCGCGGACAGCATGATGCCGCGCACTCCGTCCAGCGGGACGTGCTGGCTGAAGACGATCGTGCTCTGGACCCGTTCCCTTACCGTCTCCGGAAGGAAGCCGGGCTCTGCCAGCGGCAGGTCGAGCTGCCCGGCCGGTTCCGGCCGTACCAGGACGAGCGTGGACGAGTCCTGATCCCAGCTGACCTTGAGGATCGACTCGTACCGGATCCGCTCCAAACCACCGGAACCGGGAACATGCAGCGCCAGGTCGGTCGCGACCGCGTGCTGGAGCGCAGTTCCGGGAGCAGCCGACACCGCAGCAGCCGCCAGCACCCGCTCGCCGCGATCAAGGACGAGGACATCCCGCACCGAAGCGGGTAGCCCTACCTGGTGCCGCCAGCGCATAGCGCCAACCTACGGCACGGCGAAGCCCGCCGCGGCGCGGAAACGATCAGCGCAGGTAGTCCCGCAGCTGGTCGGCGAGGGTCCGGTGCCGCAGCTTGGCCAGCGTCTTGGCCTCGATCTGGCGCACCCGCTCCCGGGTCACCCCGAAGACCTGGCCGACCTCCTCGAGCGTGTGCGGCTCGCCGTCGGTCAGGCCGTAGCGCAGCTGCACGACCCGCTTCTCCCGGTCACCGAGGGTGCCGAGGATCGCGTCCAGGTGCTCGCGCAGCAGCACGTGCGCCGAGGACTCCACCGGGGAGATCACATCGGTGTCCTCGATCAGGTCACCGAGCTCGGAATCCTCGGTCTCGCCGACCGGCGAGTGCAGCGAGATCGGCTCCTGGGCCAACCGCATGATCTCCAGGACCCGCTCCACGTCCAGCCCGAGCCGGGTCGCGACCTCCAGCGGGGTGGGTTCGCGCCCCCACTCTTGCAGCAGGTTGCGCTGCATCCGAACGATCCGGTTGATCGTCTCGACCACGTGCACCGGCACCCGGATGGTCCTGGCCTGGTCGGCCAGCGCGCGGGTGATCGCCTGCCGGATCCACCAAGTGGCGTAGGTGGAGAACTTGTAGCCCTTGGCGTAGTCGAACTTCTCTACCGCCCGGATCAGGCCCATGTTGCCTTCCTGGACCAGATCCAGGAACGGCAGCCCACGACCGATGTAGCGCTTGGCGATGGACACCACGAGCCGCAGGTTGGACTCGATCAGCCGGCGCTTGGCGGCCTGCCCGTCCTCGGCGATCACCGCGAGCTCGCGGCGCAGCGACGGGTTCAGCGGCTGGCCCGAGGTCAGCTTCGCGGCGGCGAACACCCCGGCCTCGACCCGGCGTGCCAGCTCCACCTCATCGGCCGCGGTGAGCAGGGCGACCCGGCCGATCTCGCGCAGATACTGCCGGACCAGGTCGGTGCCGCCACCTCGGATCGGGTTCTCGTCCAGATTGTCGGGCGCGTCCTCTTCCTCGGCGTCGGCCGCTACCACAAGCTCGTCAAGGATCGGTTCGTCGGTGTCGGGCTCGATCAGGGCGGTGCCGCCTGCCTCGTGGCCGTTGCGTCGGGATGGTCGGGTGGTGCTCGTGGTGTTCGGCTCCACCAACAACGCGGGACGCATCATGCGGCCGACTCCCTCCGGACTACCCGGCACAAACGGTTCAGCCACCGCCGGTAGCGGCGACCTGACTACTGCCTTACCCACCTGTGGTCGCCCATGCACCTGAGGTGAACAAAGAATGTACGGCGAGCTTTGCCGCCGGAGAGTCTCCGACCCGCACGGGGCGATGCCGTCCCCCGGCGCCGCCCGACGACCCAGCCTGCCCTATAGGGTACCTATTGCCCGCTCACGCAATCCACGTCGCTGCGACTCGAGCGCAACCAGCTCGCCGAACAGCCGGTTGTACTCCTGCTCGGCGGTCACCGGGTTCAGCCGCTGCAGCTTCGACTTCAGCTCGGTGATGCGGCGGGTGGCGGCGAGTTCGGCCAGCCGGGCGAGCACCGCGCCGGCGTAGCGCGGATCCGGCTCACCGTCGCAGCGCAGCCGCTCGACGGCGAGCTCGGTCACCAGGCTGCGCAGCGCGTCGTCGGGCGCGGTTTCGCGCACCGCGGCTACCCAAGACGGCCCGGACGCGGCACCCGCTACCCCGCCGGCGGTGGCGATGCCGGTCTGGATGGCCTGATACGCGGGGGCGGTGAACATGCCGGGCTCGGCCGCGTCGAAGAGCGGACCGGCCAGCTGCGGCACCTGCAGGGCGAGCTTGAGCGCCTCCCGCTCAATGTGCAACGAAGGGTCACGCGGGTCGGGCCGGGCCATCGTTTCGGTCGCCTTGCCGCGCGCGGGAGTCGCCGCGTCCGGCTGCGGCGGCGTCGGTGAACCGGCGCCGGCACCTGCCGCCGCGGCCGCGTGATCACCGCCCTGGCTGGGCACCGTCCGCACTCCGGACACTGCCGCCAGCACCGGCTCGACGTCCATCCCGAGCCAGCCCGCCAGCGCGCGGCCATACTCGGGCCGCAGCGCCCGGTCGCGGATGGCCGCCACGACGGGCGCGGCGGTGCGCAGCGCGCCCACCCGACCCTCCGGCGTGGTCAGGTCGTAGCGCTCGATCACGCTGCGGATCGCGAACTCGAACATCGGCACCCGGCGCGCCACCAGGTCGCGCACCGCCACGTCACCGTGCTGGACCCGCAGGTCGCACGGGTCGAGGCCGGCCGGCTCGACCGCCACGAACGTCTGCGCGACGAACCGCTGGTCGTCGTCGAACGCGCGCAGCGCGGCCTTACGGCCTGCCTCGTCACCGTCGAAGGTGAAAATCACCTCGCCGCGGAACTCGTTCTGGTCCATCAGCAGCCGGCGCAGGATCTTGATGTGCTCGGCGCCGAAGGAGGTGCCGCAGGTCGCGATTGCGGTCGGCACCCCGGCCAGGTGACACGCCATCACATCGGTGTAGCCCTCGACCACCACCGCCTGCATCCGCCGGGCGATCTCCCGCTTGGCCAGATCGACCCCGTATAGCACCTGGCTCTTCTTATAGAGCGGTGTCTCTGGCGTGTTCAGATACTTGGGCCCGTTGTCCTCGTCGAACAGCCGGCGCGCACCGAAGCCGATGACCTCCCCGGTGATGTCCCGGATCGGCCACAGCAGCCGGCCGCGGAACCGGTCGACCAGTCCACGCTGGCCGTCGCGGGCCAGCCCGCCGATGCGCAACTCGTCGTCGGTGAAGCCGCGGCCCCTGAGGTGTCTGGTCAACGCATCCCAAGTGTTGGGCGCGAACCCGACCGAGAACTGCACCGCGGCGTCCTGGTCGAACCCGCGCTCCGCGAGCAGCCGCCTGGCCGGCTGGGCGGCCGGGCTGGACAGCTGCTCGGTGTAGAACTCGGCGGCGGCCCGGTGCGCCTCGACCAGCCTGGTCCGCCGGCTCTGCTGGCCCTGCGTGGTGGCGCCACCCTCGACGTAGCGCAGCTGCACCCCGGCCCGACCGGCGAGCCGCTCGATGGTCTCGGCGAAGGTCAGGTGGTCGACCCGCATGACGAAGTCGAAAACGTCACCGCCGGCCTGGCAGCCGAAGCAGAAATACAGCCCGCGGGCCGGCGTGACGTGAAACGACGGCGTCTTCTCCTCGTGGAACGGGCACAGGCCCTTGAGGCTGCCGCCGCCGGCGTTGCGTAGGGTGACCCGCTCGCCGACGATGTCCGCAATCGGGGATCGCTCTCTGACGAGGGCGATGTCTTCATCCCTGATGCGGCCGGACACAGTCTCGGAGTCTACGATCCAGGCGCCGCGGGCGGGGCCGGCGCGGACGGGATGTGCCGGACGAATACGAAATGCGGGCCAAGCGGTGGCACGTCGAACTCCTCGCCGTACTTGCTAAAGCCATGCCGCTGGTAGAACCCCCCAGCCCCGGTGCGCCCATAGCACCACACCAGCCGCCCGCCGCGGTCGGCCACCTCGGCGATCCCGCGGGCCAGAACCGCGCTGCCGATCCCCCGGCCACGCTGCTCGGCAGCCGTGGCCATCCCGCGGAAGCGCCAGCCTGGGTGGCCGTCCAGATCCTGCGGGAAGAACGTGGCGCAGCCGATCACCGCGCCGGAGTGCGGATCGCGCGCGGCCAGGTGGAAGACCTCTGGGTGATCTTCCTCCGGGTACCTGGACGCCTGTGCGGGCAACCCGGGACGAAGCACCGATCGGCGTAGATCGAAGATCACGTCGCGGTCCACCAGCTCGATCCGGGGCTCGTCCACGCCCGAACCCTACGCCGGGGCGTCGGCCCGCCTCGGGCTGGGACCCCGCCGCCGCGGCCCCGAATCCCACGGCGCTCCGGTTAGATCGAGCCGGTGAGGCGGTGGTGCCAGGCCAGCGCCGACGCGTCGGTGAGCGAGGCGACCTGGTCGATCACGACCCGCAGCCTGGCCGGGTCGTCGGAGGCCGCCTGCCAGTCCTGCCGGAACGCCGGCTCCAGCTCGTCCGGTGCCTGCCCGGCCAGCGCATCCATCAGCTCGCGCAGCATCGAGCGCTGGCGGTCGTAGCTGGCCAGCCGGGCGTCGCTGAGCATCACGTAGTGCGCGGCGATGGCCTTGAGCACGTTCACCTCGACCCGGACCGCCGCCGGGACGACGAGATCGGCGGCGTAGCGGGTCAGCGGTCCGGTGCCGTAGCCGGCTCGGGTGGCCTCCTGTGCGGCCGTGCAGAACCGCCCAACCAGCTCACTGGTCAGGTTCTTGAGCCCGGCGAGTGCACCCCGGCTGCCGTCGTACTCCTTCGGCCAGAACGGCAGCGCCATCAGCCGGTCCAGTGCGACGTCGGCCTCATCGTCGGCCAGGTCGGGTAGGTACCACTGTCGGGCCACCGCGAAGATGGCCGCCCGCGCCTGCGGATCGCGCAGCGCGTCCAGGTCGATCGCGCCACCCTGGATACCGTCCTCGACGTCGTGCACCGAGTACGCCACATCGTCCGACCAGTCCATCACCTGTGCTTCCAGGCACGGTCTGGCCGCCGGCGCGCCCGCTCGCAGCCAGCCGAACACCTCAGCCTCCGCGGCATACACCCCGAACTTGGACCCCGGCCGGTCGCCGAGCCGCCACGGGTACTTCGTCGCGGCGTCCAGGCTGGCCCGGGTCAAGTTGAGCCCGGCGCTGCCGCCACCAGGTCGCGCGGCCTTGGCCTCCAGCCTGGTGAGCAGCCGCAACGTCTGAGCATTGCCCTCGAACCCGCCGATGCCGACCGCGGCCTCGTTCAACGCCTGCTCGCCGGTATGGCCGAACGGCGGATGCCCGAGGTCGTGGGCCAGGCATGCGGTATCAACTACGTCCGGGTCGCAGCCCAGCACCGTGCCGAGCTCGCGACCGACCTGGGCAACCTCGAGCGAGTGGGTCAGCCGGTTACGCACGAAATCGTCGTAACTGGGGACGTAGACCTGGGTCTTCGCGGCCAGCCGGCGCAACCCGGCCGAGTGCAGCACCCGAGCGCGGTCCCGAGCGAACGGACCGCGCGCCGACGGCTTGGCCAGCTCGGGCGCCCACCGCTCCCGCGCCGCCTCGTCGTACCCGCCGTCTGCGCTCACAGCGCAGGACTCTAGCCGCAGAGTCGATCATTACTGGCGGTGTGCGCAGACAATCCGGCCAAAGTGGGTGATCATCTGCCCACGCCGCCAGTAATGATCGAAAAGTGGCGCGACGGCCCTAGCGGGAGTCGCTGACCTCCGACCCGGCTACCGCGGCGCGCCCGGCCTCCAGCCGTGCCACCGGCACCCGGAACGGAGAGCAGGACACGTAGTCCAGCCCGACCTCGTGGAAGAAGTGCACCGACTCCGGGTCACCGCCGTGCTCGCCACAGACCCCGAGCTTGAGGTCGGGCCGGACCTTGCGGCCCTCCTCGGAGGCGATCCGGACCAGCCGGCCGACCCCGTCCCGGTCCAGCGTCTCGAACGGCGAGACCCCGAACACGCCCTCCTCCAGATATTCGGAGAAGAACGAGGCCTCCACGTCGTCGCGCGAGAAGCCCCAGGTGGTCTGGGTCAGGTCGTTGGTGCCGTAGGAGAAGAACTCGGCCGCCTCGGCGATCTGACCGGCGGTCAGCGCGGCCCTGGGCAGCTCGATCATCGTGCCGATCGGGTAGTCCAGCGGGACGCCGCTCGCGTTCGACACCTCGGCGAGCACGGCCAGCGCCTGGTCCCGGATGATCTCCAGCTCCTGCACCGTGCCGACCAGCGGGATCATGATCTCGACCTGCGGGTCGCCACCGGCCCGCTTGCGCTGCGCGGCCGCCTCGACGATTGCCCGCACCTGCATCGCGTACAGGCCGGGCACCACCAGGCCGAGTCGCACTCCGCGCAGGCCGAGCATCGGGTTCGCCTCGTGCAGCCGGCGCACCGCGGTCAGCAGCTCGCCGTCCCGACCAGGGTCCTCGCCGCGTGCCTCGGCCACCGCGACCTTGACCGACAGCTCGGTCAGGTCGGGCAGGAACTCGTGCAGCGGCGGGTCGAGCAGCCGAACCGTCACCGGCAGCCCGTCCATCGCCTCGAAGATACCGACGAAGTCTTCCCGCTGCAGCGGCTCCAGCGCGTCCAGCGCGGCGGATCGCTGCTGCCCGGTCTCGGCCAGGATGAGCCGCTCCACCTGCACCCGGCGCTCGCCGAGGAACATGTGCTCGGTGCGGCACAGACCGATCCCGGCGGCGCCCATCCGGCGGGCCCGGGCAGCGTCCTCCGGGGTGTCCGCGTTGGCCCGCACGGCCAGCCGGCGCGCCGCGTCGGCGTGCTTCATCAGCCGATCGACGGCCGCGACCAGCTCGTCGGACTCCGCCTCGGCCGCCGACAGCTCGCCCTCGAAGTAGCGCACCACCGGCGACGGCACCACCGGCACCTCGTCCAGATACACCGCACCGCTGGATCCGTCGATCGAGATCAGGTCGCCCTCGACCACTCGGATCCCACCCGGCGCGGTGAACTCCCGGGCCTTGACGTCGACGTCGAGCTCCTCCGCACCGCAGACGCAGGTCTTGCCCATCCCGCGGGCGACCACGGCGGCGTGCGAGGTCTTGCCGCCCCGGCTGGTGAGGATGCCCTGCGCCGCGATCATGCCGGGCAGGTCGTCCGGGTTGGTCTCCCGGCGGACCAGGATGACCCGCTCACCGGTGGCAGCCAGCTCGACCGCGCGGGCCGACTCGAACACCGCACGGCCAACCGCCGCACCGGGCGAGGCGTTCATCCCAGTGGCGATCTTCCGAGCATCCGGTCCGGCCTCGAACCGCGGGAACATCAGCTGGGCGAGCTGAGCCCCGCTGACCCGGCCGAGCGCTTCGTCGATGTCGATCAGGCCCTGGTCGACCAGCTGGGTGGCGATCCGGAATGCCGCGGCCGCGGTCCGCTTACCGACCCGAACCTGCAGCATCCACAGCTTGCCGCGCTCGATGGTGAACTCGATGTCGCACAGGTCGCGGTAGTGGTTCTCCAGCCGCTCCATGATGGCTACGAGCTTGCGGTATGAAGCCGGGTCGATCCGCTCCAGATCCTGCAACGGCAGCGTGTTGCGGATCCCGGCGACCACGTCCTCGCCCTGCGCGTTCTGCAGGTAGTCGCCGTAGATGCCCTGCGCGCCGGTGCCCGGGTCGCGGGTGAACGCGACGCCGGTGCCGGAGTCCATCCCGAGGTTGCCGAACACCATGGTGACCACGTTGACCGCGGTGCCCAGGTCTGCCGGGATGCGCTCCTGGCGACGGTAGAGGATGGCCCGCGGCGCGTTCCACGAATCGAATACCGCGCGGATTGCCAGGTCCAGCTGCTCCCGCGGCTCCTGCGGGAAGTCGCGGTGCGTATGCTCGGCGATCACGCTCTTGTAGGTGGCAACCAGCGTGCGCAAATCGGCCGCGTCCAGGTCGAGATCCGACTCGGCGCCCTTGGCCTTCTTCGCCGCCTCGAGCGCGCCTTCGAACAGCTCGCCCTCGATGCCGAGCACGGTCTTGCCGAACATTTGGATGAGCCGGCGGTAGGAATCCCAGGCGAACCGCTCATTCCCCGACTGCTTGGTCAGCCCATGCACCGACTCGTCGTTGAGGCCGATGTTGAGGACCGTCTCCATCATTCCGGGCATCGAGAACTTCGCCCCGGACCGCACCGAGACCAGCAGCGGATCGTCGGCCTGGCCGAGCTGCTTGCCCATCTGCTGCTCGAGCGTGGCCAGGTTAGAGCTCACCTGGTCGGCCAGCTCGGCCGGCACCCGACCGGTGTCCAGGTAGGCCTGGCACGCCTCGGTAGTGATGGTGAAACCGGGTGGCACCGGGAGACCGAGATTGGTCATCTCGGCGAGGTTTGCACCCTTACCACCGAGCAAGTCCTTCAGGTCCTTGTTGCCCTCGGTGAAGTCATAGACGTACTTCGGCATGGGAACTCCCAGGCGCGGCGCGGTAGATCTGCAGTCGGGCGGGAAACGGGTTCAGGCCCCGGTGGCGCAGCCTACACGCGGCAGGTTGCGGTCACCGGATTGTCCAATCCCCGGACGGTCGCGAGCCAACCGGTCTGAATCGCAACCTCATCGTGGCAACCGCATCGTGATCGTGGTGGATCTGCAGCACGGAGGCAGGCTTCAACCGCTGCCGATCCATCACGATCACGGGTTCCTGGCCGCCGAGAGTTGCAAACAAACCCTTGCAAAGGAATCCTTGCAGAGATACCTTTGCAACATGACAGAGCGCCCAGGCCCGATTCCACACGATCCGGAACACGAAGAGCTCATCGATGCCAAGCGGCTTCGCGGCATCGCCCATCCGCTGCGACTTCGCATCCTGTGGTCGCTGCGCGAGCGGGGTCCGTCCACCGCCACCAAGCTCGCCGGTGCGCTCGGCGAGAGCAGCGGTGCCACGTCGTATCACCTGCGCCAGCTCGCCGCCTACGGCTTCGTCGTCGAGGATCCGGATCACGGAACCGAGCGGGAGCGTTGGTGGCGAGCCGCCAAGCGCGGCTCCACCCTCGAACTGCCGGCGGCCGACGATCACGAGGGTCGGATGCTCGCCGGGGAATACCTGCACACCGTCGCCGATCGGTACAGCGGGCGGATGCATCAAGCGATCGACGCGATCCCTACTGCCCCACCCGACTGGATCGAAGCCGCCACCCTGTCCGACGTCGCTCTGCGGCTGACCGCCACGGAGTCGGAGCAGCTCATCGCCGACCTGTTCGCGCTGGCCACTCGCTACCGGCGACACGACGTGCCCAACCCACCGGCCGGGAGCCGCCGGGTCGCCTTCCAGTTCCAGGTTTTGCCTCAGGAGGAGTCATGACATCCGTTGCCACGACCCCAGGCACCCGCGTCCGGGCCGGCTTCACCGCGTTACTGGTCGCCGAAGCAGTGTCGAAGATCGGCAGCCGGATGTCGTTCCTCGCGCTGCCGTGGTTCGTCTGGGTCACCACGCACTCGCCGGCTCAGATGGGCTTGGTCGGGTTCGCCGAGATGCTGCCCTACGTCGCCGTGCAGGGACTGGGCGGTCCGCTGGTCGACCGGATCGGGACCAGGCGCACCTCGGTTGCCGGCGACTGGCTCGCGGTGGTCAGCGTGGGCGCGATCCCGCTGCTGGCCGACACCGGTGCGCTGGGGTTCGGTGTCCTGTTGGCACTGGTGGCCGTAACCGGGGCGGCCCGCGGCGCGGCAGACAACGCCAAGTCGGTCATGTTGCCCGACCTGATCGGCGACATGCCGACCGAACGGGCAACCGGTCTGCACGACGGGGTCAGCCGGCTGGCCACGTTGATCGGCGCGCCGCTGGGCGGTGTTCTGATCGCGTTCTTCAGCGCCCAGACCGTGCTGCTCGTCGATGCGGTGTCGTTCGCATTCGCCGCACTCGTCATCGCCTGGTTCGTGCCGCGCCGGCAGGTCGTTGCCACCGAGCCGAAGTCCTACCTGGCCAGCCTGCGAGAGGGATTCGCATGGCTGCGCCGGGACCGGCTGACCCAGGGCATCACGGCCATGCTGTTCGTCACCAACCTGGCCGACCAGGCCATTGCCGCGGTGCTGGTGCCGCTGTGGGCCGCGCAGGTCACTGGTAGCGCGCTGACCGCCGGGATCATCGCCGGTGCGATCGGGCTGGGCGCGATGATCGGATCGCTCGTGCTGGCCACGATCGGGCCGCGGCTGCCGCGCCGGCTGACGTTCGGCATCTGCTTCCTAATCCTCGGCGCCCCGCGCTGCCTGGTCTTCGCGTTCGTCGACCAGGTGCCGGCCGTGGTGACGGTCGTGCTGCTGGCCGGGCTGGCCGCCGGCGCGCTCAACCCAATCCTGGGCGCGGTCGCCTACGAGCGGATCCCGCCCGAGCTGCTCGCCCGGGTGTTTGGCGCGCTGGGTGCGGTGGCCTGGGCCGGCATTCCGCTGGGCGGGCTGATCGCGGGTGCCCTGGTGTCGCTGGTCGGGCTGTCCGGAGCGTTCGTCGCGATGGCCGCGATCTACTTCCTGGCGACCTTGGCTCCCTTCTTCGGCCGGTCCTGGCGCGAGATGGACCGCCGCCCGCAACGACCGGACCCCGAGGTGGAGCCCGAGCCGGTGCTCGCCGGCGCAGCCGCCTAACCGCCAGAGATGTCCAGCTCCGCGGCCGGGTCGACGGCCGCGGAGTTTGGATCGTCCAGCCAGCCATCGGGTAGCGCCACCCGCCGAGCTCCGGTCCCCCGACCCCGCGGTGCGGCGGCGACATCGGCCGGGTAGGGCTGGTCCGGATCCAGTTCACCGAGCAGTCCGGCCAGCTCGATCAGCGAGGACACCATGCCGAGTCGGGCCCGCAGCTCCTGCCCGACCGGAAAGCCCTTGAGATACCAGGCCACGTGCTTGCGAAAATCGCGTGCCGCCTTGTCGTCACCGACGTCGTCTGCGAGCAGCGACGCGTGCTCGTACATGATCTTCGCTACCTCGCCGAGGCGCGGCGGTTCTGCCGGCGGCCGGCCGGCGAAGGCCGCCTCGAGCTCACCGAACAGCCAGGGCCGGCCGAGGCACCCGCGCCCGACCACCACGCCCGCGCAGCCGGTGCGGTGCATCATCCGCAGCGCACCGGTAGCGGTCCAGATGTCGCCGTTGCCGAGCACCGGGATATCCAGCGCCTGCACCAACCGTTCGATCGCGGTCCAGTCGGCCGCGCCGCCGTACATCTGCGCCGCGGTCCGCCCGTGCAGCGCGACCGCCGCTACCCCTTCGTCCTGGGCGATCCGACCCGCGTCGAGGTAGGTGAGGTGCTGATCGCTGATGCCGGTGCGGGTCTTGACCGTGATCGGGATCCGGCCATCGGCCGCGGTGACCGCGGCCCGGATGATCTGACGCAGCAACGGTCGCTTGTAGGGCAGCGCCGCGCCGCCGCCCTTGCGGGTCACCTTGGGCACCGGGCAACCGAAGTTGAGGTCGATGTGGTCGGCCAGGTCCTCGTCCACCACGATGCCGACCGCCGCTCCGACAATGGCCGGGTCGACTCCGTAGAGCTGCAGGCTGCGCGGGCGCTCCTCGGGATCGAACCGGATCATCCGCAGGGTCTCCGGGTTGCGCTCGACCAGAGCCCGCGAGGTGATCATCTCGGAGACGTAGAGCCCGCCGCCGTAGCGGCGGCACAGCAGCCGGAACGCGCTGTTGGTGATCCCAGCCATCGGGGCCAGCACCACGGGTGGGTCGACGGCAATGGTGCCGATCTTCAGGGTTCGCATGACCCCGCCATTGTCTCCCGGTGGCATGCTCGGCGTATGGACGACGCCCACGGCCACAGTCCCGCCCACGGCCACAGCCACGACCATGGCCACGATCACGGTCAGGCCGCCTCGGCCGATCCGGCTTGCGCGCTCGCGCACGGCGAGCGCGATCCGGCCGCCGAGTCACGCACGCTGGTTGCGGTGTTCGCCTCACCGGTGGCCCGCTACCTGCTGCACTTCGGCCACGATCTCGGATTCCGCACGGTGCTGGTGGACCCGAAGCCGGACGCGATCCACGCCGACGACCGCGCACACGCCGACACGGTCACCGCTACGGTGGCGGCCGGCCTGGTCGACGCTACCGCCGACGTCGTCGTGACCGACCACGACCGGCCCGAGATCGGCACGGTGCTGCGCGAGGTGCTCGACCAACCGGCTCGCTGGATCGGCGTGATGGGCAGCCTGCGGCACACCGCGCCGCACATCGAGGCATTGCGCGGGCTCGGTGTCGCCGAGACGGAGATCGCCCGGGTGCACCGGCCGATCGGGCTGAACATCGGCTCCCGCACCCCGCCGGAGATCGCGGTCGCCACGCTCGCCGGCCTGCTGGCCGATCGCCGCGGCCGGCCCGGCGGGTTCGCGTTCTAGCCGGGCGGCTCCCCCGCTGGGTTCACCGACCAGGTCCGGGCCAGCGCCGCCGCCCGGTCGCAGAGCGCGGCTGCCGCGCCCGGAGCCCCGCTACGACCCGCGGCGTAGCCGACCAGGAACGTGGTCAGCGGCGCGGCCGGACGATCTACGCTGTGGGCGGCCACCCGGGCCAGGTCGAGTAGGCCGCGCACGTCAACCTCGGCCTCGACGCCAAGCTCGGCCGCGAGCGCGGCCACCCAGTCATCCAGCTGGCTCATCCGGTTCCTTTCCCACCGCTTGCGCGAGCCCAGGCCCGCGCATGTTCCAGCTCGTCCCAGGTGTCGCAGTCCATGCTGGCGGCCTCCTGATCCGGCAACCGTACGAGATCGAGTCCGCCAACCAGGCGGGATACCGCGATCCCGGCCGGGTCGCCCAGCTCGGCCAGGCGCTCGATCAACGCGGCCCGGCGGTAAGCGGCCACCAGCGGTTGGTCCCGGCCGTCCGCGCCAACCAGGATCGCGCCGTCCGGTCCGGGCCCCGTACGCGACGGGCCGGTTGGCTCCACGACGGACTCCTCGGCGACCGCCGCGACCAGCCGGTCGAGCGTCGCGGCCGTGACGAACGGGGTGTCCACCGCGAGCAGTACCACCACATCCGTCCCGGTCTGCGCCAGTCCGGCCGCGGTTGCGGCCACTGGTCCGCCGCCGACCGGTTGCTCCCTGGCCCAGCGCACCGGACGCGACGTAGGACGGTCCGGGCCGACCACCACCACCCGCCGCGCAGCCCCGCACGCGGCTACCGCACGGTCCAGCAGGGTCCGGCCGCCGACCTCGAGACCCGATTTGTCTAGACCACCTAGGCGCCGGCCGGCTCCCCCGGCTAGCACGATCGCGTCATAGCTGACCTGCGGATAAAGCGCCACGATGGGATTATCCGCCGCCACAGTCCGGACCACCGGTCCAGCTGGAACCACCGCGGACGGTAACGATCACGTCATTGGGATAGTGCAAAGCCGGCCGGATGCGGTTCGATGGCGCGCAATCCTGCGTGGGACCGCCCGCCCAGGGAGGGACACCAAACATGTTGACTCGGCCCACACTGCGGCCCGGCGCGCTGGTCGGCACGCTCACTCTGTTCGTGACCGCCATGCTGACCACGGTCTCACCACCGGCCTGGTCCGGGGTGCCGTCAAGCACCCGGTAGCCATCCGCACAACAATTTAGGTAACGAAACGGTAACGGAATCCGGCTTTCCTGTTGTCCCGGGGGTACCCACCGACTCCTAGCCAGCGAAGGACGACACGGAGCTGGAGGACACCATGCAGGAGCTCGCGATTCTCTTTGCGGTAGCCGTTTTCGCCTCGGCCGTTTTCGCCATGATCGCGTCCGGCCTCGCGCCGGCAGAGCGCGACCGAGACCGGCGCCAGCGCCTGATCCGCTAGCTTGGGCCGCGGGCCCGCCGGCCCGCGGGCCCGCGGGGCTTAACCGGATGCTCGGCAGGCTTATCCGGATGCTCGGCAGGCTTATCCGGATGCGGCAAGGCGCGGGATTCGGTATGAATCCGGCATGGAATCCAGGCATTGGCCGCTGTTCGGGCTGCGCGTCCGCACCCCTCGGTTGGAACTGCGGATGCCGACCCTGGAGGACCTCGACGCGCTCGCCGACTTGGCCTACGACGGCATTCACGACCCCGCCGACATGCCGTTCGGCTTCCCGTGGACCGATGCGGCTCCTGACGAACGCGCCCGGGCCACCATGCAGTACCACTGGGGTCAGTGGTCGTCCTGGATGCCGGCCCGCTGGACCCTGGAGCTGGCGGTCCGGTTGGACGGCACGCCGGTAGGGCTGCAGGGCATCGGCGCAACGGACTTCGCCATCGTCCGCGAAGTGCACAGCGGCTCCTGGCTTGGCCGGCGGTTCCAGGGCCAGGGACTCGGCACCGAGATGCGGTCGGCGGTGCTAGGTCTCGCGTTCGCCGGGTTGGCTGCCGAGTTCGCGACCACCAGCGCGTTCCTGGACAACTACGCCTCGCTCGGCGTCTCGCGCAAGCTCGGCTACCAGCCCGACGGGATCGAGCGGCAGGCCCGCCGCGGCGAGCCGGTCACATTGCAGCGGCTGCGGCTGAGCCGGGACCAGTGGGAGGCGGGCAGGACTACCCCGGTCGAGATCGAGGGCCTGGTGGGCTGCCTCGGGTTCTTCGGCCTGCCCGAGCCTGCCGCCTCCGCTGAGCCCGCTGAGCCCGCCGCGCCTGCGGAAGCCGCCACGCCCGCCGCCGGATCCGACGAATCAGCCGGCTAGCCGGACGGCTAGGTAGGACCGCACCTGGTCGATACCGATCCGCTCCTGGTGCATCGAGTCCCGCTCCCGCACCGTGACCGCGTTGTCTTCAAGCGTGTCGAAGTCGACGGTGACACAGAACGGCGTACCGATCTCGTCCTGCCGGCGGTAGCGCCGGCCGATCGCGCCGGCGTCGTCGAAGTCCACCGCCCAGAACTTGCCAAGCGCGGCCGACAGGTCCTTGGCCTTGGGAGACAGGTCGGCGTTGCGGGACAGCGGCAGCACCGCGACCTTGACCGGCGACAACCGTGGGTCGAAGCGCATCACCGCACGCTTTTCCATAACGCCCTTGGCGTTGGGCGCCTCGTCCTCGGCGTAGGCGTCGAGCATGAACGCCAGCACGGCGCGAGTCAGGCCGGCAGCCGGCTCGACCACGAAAGGCACCCACCGCTCCTTGGTCTCCGGATCGAAGTAGGACAGGTCGACACCGGAGTGCTTGGAGTGCGTGTTCAGATCGAAGTCCGTGCGGTTCGCGATGCCCTCGAGCTCGGCCCACTCCGAGCCGCCGAACCTGAACCTGTACTCGATGTCGACGGTTCGCTTGGAGTAATGCGACAGCTTCTCTTTCGGGTGCTCGTAGCGGCGCAGGTTCTCCGCACGCAGACCGAGGTCCACGTACCAGTTCCAGCGCTCGTTGATCCAGTACTCGTGCCATTCCTCGTCGGTGCCCGGCTTGACGAAATACTCCATCTCCATCTGCTCGAACTCGCGGGTGCGGAAGATGAAGTTCCCCGGCGTGATCTCGTTTCGGAACGACTTGCCAACCTGGGCGATACCGAACGGCGGCTTCTTGCGTGCGGACGCCTCGACGTTCTTGTAGTTGACGAAGATGCCCTGCGCGGTCTCCGGCCGAAGGTACGCCAGTGAGGAGTCGTCCTGCACCGGACCTAGATGCGTGCTCACCAGCTGGTTGAACATCCGCGGCTCGGTGAACCGGCCCTTGGT
>JAKEEW010000693.1 GCA_022616375.1 Sporichthyaceae bacterium | reverse complement strand
GTGTCGGCCGGGGTGAACTTCACCAACGGTGTCGCCGAGGTCGCCGATGGCCCGGCGCTGGCGTACTTCCGCACGGCCGGCTACGGCATCGAGGAGATCGGCGACGCCACCGCGGGTGATGGGCCGAAGCCGCCCAGCAGCCGGGACCCGAAGCCCGTCTGGGTCGCGTACGCGATCGCCCAGGGTGTGCCCGCTGACCGGGCCGAGGCCGCGAACAAGGCGGGCATCCCCGCTCTGATCGAGCAGGTCAAGGCCGAACTCGAAGCCGAAGCGGCCGCGTCCACCAGCACCCAGTCCGGCGACAACGGTGCGCCGGCCGACACCACCAAGGAGGGGCAGTCATGACGCTGCTCGGCCAGTTCCCCGGCAACCCGCGCGACGCACTCGGCTACCTGGCCGCGGCGGCGCCGGCGAGCCCAGACACGTTCTTCCGGTCCAACCTCCCCAGGGTCGGGCTGGTCGACTCCGCCGGCGACTCCCACGTGGCGCTCGCCACCGGGGTCATGACCGCGGTGCCGATCTACCTCACCGCCGGTGACCTGGTCACCAGCCTGTCGTTCCTGTCCGGGGCCACGGCCGCGGGCACGCCGACGAACTACTGGGTCGCACTGTACGACACGGCGACTGTGCCGGCACTGATCGCCCAGTCGGCGGACCAGCTGACCGCGGCGTGGGCGGCGAACACCGTCAAGACACTCGCCCTGCCGGCGCCGTACCAGGTGACCAAAACCGGCATCTACTGGGCGGTGTGCATGGTCACGGCGACCACACCGCCGTCACTGGTCGGATCCATTGGCGCGCGTCCGATCGTGTCTGGTGAGCGGAACCTGTCGGTGTCGTCCGGGGCCGGCCTGACCGGCACGGCGCCGGCCACCCTGGCGTCGCCGGCGGTGAAGAACTTCGTGCCGCTGGTCGTGGTGACCTGATGCGCTCGAAGATGCGAGGACTAAGGGGCCAGCCGTGGGGTGCGTGTACGCGGAACCAGCCGACCTGACCGCGTACGCGCCCACCACGGTCACCGTCCCGGCCGAACCCGAAGTCTCCCGCCTGCTCGTCCACGCGTCCGCCCGCGTCGACGAGCTGCTCATCGGCGCCATCTACGACGT
>JAKEEW010000692.1 GCA_022616375.1 Sporichthyaceae bacterium | reverse complement strand
GGTAGCGGAGAGTGCCGTGAGCGGGACGTACCGTAACGATCTATGGGCGGTGGTGGACCACGGCACATGACGAGCCTTGGTGACGGGCGCGGCGAGCGCGGGACGGATGGGAGCGGGCGGGTTGAAGCAAAAAACAGGAAGGTTTCCAAAAAATTAACCACTCTGTCGATCCCGTCAAGAGCCGGATGTTCGGTGCGCCCTGGCCGCGGTGCGGGCCCCGCGTTAGATTTCGATCACCGCACGGGAGGCGAGATGGCCCAGCCGCCGGCAACGAAGACCCGGGATCGCGCGGCCGAGGAACGCGAACGGCTCGCGCGGAATCTGCTGACCTTCAGTGCGATCGTGGCGCCCGCATTCGCCGTCGCCAAGATCTACGTGGTCGCCAACTTCGACCTGGACACCACGCTCGCTGTCATGCAGGGCGCCGGTGCGGTCAACGTCGCGGTGACCGCACTGGTCGCGAGCCTGCCGGCACTGGCGACCTGGCTTCTGCTGGCGATCCCGGTGCTCGCGTACTGGGCCTACGAACCCGGCGGTGGCCTGGTCAGTCGCTGGTTAGCCGTGCGGTCGAACATCCCGGTGCCGATGCAGATCCTGCTCGGAGTCAGCTTCCTGGTGTCGCTGTTCATCTCACCGTGGCCGGTGGTCGTGCTGTGGATCGTGATGTTCACCGCAAGCCTGTGGGTCGTACCGTCCCTGGTAGCCAGGGCGCGAACAGCCATCCTGCGGGACTCGGCGGCCGCGGCGGCGCGGGACCGGGCGGCGGGACCGCGGTCCGGGTCGGCGGCGGCATCAGACTCGGCGTCGGAATCGGAGTCCGAATCGGAGTCGGAATCGACGCTGCGGGGACATCAGGGGCTGCGGCGGATGCTCCTGCTCGGCTCCGGACTGCTGCTGGTCGCCGCGCTGCTCATCGACCCACGGCCGTGGATGCCGGCCGAGCGGCTGTCCACCGCGGACGGCCCGACGGTCGGCTACGTGGTCAGCGAAGGCGAGTGGATCAGGCTGCTGGACGAGAACAGCCGGCAGATCCAAATCCTGCGCACCGACCAGGTCACCGAGCGGGTGCTGTGCCGGATCGCGCCACCGGCCCGCTACGCCTCGCCGTTCGAGCTGGTCCGCGGGCTGTTCATCCGGACCCCAACCGGCCGGCTGCCACGGTGCTGATCGCGGACCGGGCTCGGGCGGAGCGGCTCGCCCGGACCGGGCTCGCCCGGCCCAGCTCGCCCGACCGGCTAGGCGTCGATCCGGGACCGGTCGAGCAGTGCGGCCGAGTTGACGATGAACTCCTTGCGCGGCGCCACGTCGTTGCCCATCAGCAGCTCGAACACCCGCTCGGCCTCCTCGGCCTCGCCCAGGCTGAGCCGGCGCAGGGTGCGGCTGCGCGGGTCCATGGTGGTCTCGGCCAGCTGGTCGGCGTTCATCTCGCCCAGGCCCTTGTAGCGCTGGATCGGCTCGCGGATCTTCTTGTTCCGCCGGGTGAGGTCGGCCACGGTGCGGCGCATCTCGGCATCGGTATAGGTGTAGACGAACTCGTTGGGCTTACTGCCCGGGTTCACGACCTCGATCCGGTGCAGCGGCGGCATCCCGGCGAACACCCGACCGGCTTCGACCAGCGGGCGCATGTAGCGGTGCAGCAGAGTCAGCAGCAGGCACCGGATGTGCGCGCCATCCACGTCCGCGTCCGCCAGGAAGATGATCTTCCCGTAACGCGCCGCGTCGAGGTCGAACGAACGGCCAGAGCCGGCCCCGATGACCTGGATGATGGCCGCGCACTCGGCGTTGTTGAGCATGTCGCCGACCGACGACTTCTGCACGTTGAGGATCTTGCCGCGGATCGGCAGCAGCGCCTGGAACTCGGAGTTGCGGGCCAGCTTCGCGGTGCCGAGCGCGGAGTCGCCCTCGACGATGAACAACTCGCTGCGGTCGACGTCGTCGCTGCGACAGTCGGCCAGCTTGGCCGGTAGTGACGAGGTCTCCAGCGCGTTCTTTCGCCGCTGCGCCTCCTTGTGTGCCCGGGCCGCCATCCTGGTGCGCGCGGCCGAGACCACCTTCTCCAGCACGGCCCGCGACTGCACCTTGTCGGCACGCCTGGTCGAGCCGAGGAAATCGCGCAGCCGGGCGCCGACGACCTGGGCCACGATCCGGGACGCGGCCGGCGTGCCGAGCACCTCCTTGGTCTGGCCCTCGAACTGCGGCTCGGCCAGCCGGACGGTGAGCACCGCGGTGAGCCCCTCGAGCACGTCGTCCTTGATGATCGCGTCCTCGTTCTGCTTGAGCAGCCGGGCCGAGCGCAGCGCGTCGGTGAACGTGCGGACCAGCGCCCGCTCGAACCCGGCGAGGTGGGTGCCGCCCTTGGGGGTCGCGATGATGTTGACGAAGCTCTTGACCGTGGTGTCGTAGCCGGTCCCCCAGCGCAGCGCTACATCGACGGTGAGTTCGCGCTCCACCTCGGCCGGGTTCAGGTGCCCCTTCGCGTCCAGCACCGGAACGGTCTCGGTGAACTGGCCGGTGCCGGTGAGCCGCAGCGTGTCGGTGACCGGCCGGTCGGTGGCCAGGAACTCGCAGAACTCGCTGATCCCGCCCTTGTAGACGAAGACCTGCTCGGTCCGCTCGGCGCCGCGCTCATCGATCACCACGATCGACAGCCCGGGCACGAGGAACGCGGTCTGCCTGGCCCGAGCATGCAAGTCGGGCAGGGTGAATCCGGCGTCCTTGATGAAGATCTGCGGATCCGGCCAGTACCGCACCCGAGTGCCGGTGATCCGCTTCGCCACTCGCTTGATCTTGCGCAGACCGGACTTCGGGGTAAACGCGGCGTTGGCGCCGTTGCCGGCGAACTCGCCGGCGGTGCCGCGCCGGAAGCTGATCGCGTGGGTCGCGCCGTCCCGGTCCACCTCGACGTCCAGTCGGGCCGCCAGCGCGTTGACCACCGAGGCACCGACCCC
>JAKEEW010000691.1 GCA_022616375.1 Sporichthyaceae bacterium | reverse complement strand
TCAACCTCCGCGCCTAGGGTGTGTCTCCCAAGTCTTGGTGGATGCGGGCGGCGATCCACACGGCGTCCGGCAAGGCGAAGGAGGAGTCGATAGTGGAGCTACGACGACAACGCAGCCGGTCGTCGCCTGGGCGGCGATCCGCGCCGCCGACGACTTGGGAGACACACCCTAGGGCTGGCGCAGCCCGCCGACTTGCCGATCATTACGCGGTCTGCCGCTTGCACCCTGCCTGCTTTGCTCCTTACGCCTTACCTCAACCACGCATGCCTTAAGTCGATCAAGCCGCCGCTGCGATCCGCCTAAGTGTGGATTTATCCGCCACAGCACGCACCCATGATCGACTTAAGGCATGCATGGTTGGACGGCTTGCGTCCCAGTCGCGCGAGAGCGTCACTCACGAGCACGGCAGACGCCAATCCCGACGGCGAGACCGCGCCACGTATCGCAGAGCGCCGTTGCCTACCCGATTGGTGCCCATTTGCGTTCTTCGTCCGAAACCTCCGGTGCGGCATGATCCGGTTGGCCGGGGAGCGGCGGGCCGGCCGGGCGCGGGCCTAGCCGACCGGGCGACCAGAACCTGCGGCCGATGTCCAGCGCGAGCGCCGGCACCAGGAACGAGCGCACCACCAGCGTGTCAAGCAGCACGCCGACCGCCACCAGCAGGCCGATATGCAGGATGAACACCACCGGCAGGCTGCCCAGCCCGGCGAAGGTCGCGGCGAGCACAATCCCTGCGCTGGTGATGACCCCACCGGTGACCGCCAGCGCGCGCAGCACCCCTTGCCGGTGCCCGACCCGGGCGACTTCCTCCCTGGCCCTGGTCATCAGGAAGATCGTGTAGTCGATTCCGAGCGCGACCAGGAACAGGAACCCGAACAGCGGCAGGCCCTTGTCCACCCGCGGATAGCCGAGCGCGTTGAACAGCAGTGCGGCGGCGCCAAGCGCGGCACCGAACGAGAGCACCACGCTGCCGAGCAGCACCAGCGGTCCGACCAGAGCCCGCAGCAGCACAGTGAGGATGAGCAACACCACGACCAGGATGAGCGGGATCACCACGCGCAGATCCCGCGCGGTCGCGGCATCGGCGTCCACGGTGAACGCGGTTGTGCCGCCGACCAGGGCATCGGCGCCCGGTATCGCGTGCACGGTGTCCCGGATCAGGCCGACCGTCTCGCGTGCCTGCGGGCTGTCGGCCGCATCGCCGAGGACCGCGTCGATCTGGGCCCAGTCACCGGACACCACGGTTTGCGCAACCCCGCCCGGAGCGACCCCGGGCACCTCGGCCACGGCCTGCGCCACCTCGGGCGCGGTCGCGGCGCGGGCGTAGACTTGCACCGGCTCGGCCGCACCGGCGGCGAAGTGCGCGGCCAGCAGCTCCTGCCCGACTACCGACTCCGGCTTGCTGGTGAACGCCTCGGACTGGCGCAGCCCGGTCCGCATGGTCAACGTCCCGAAGGTCAGCGCGATCAAAGCGACCACGGTGCCGATCCAGACCGGGCGGGAGTGGCGGCCGACGAAGCGGGAGATCCGGCCCCACAACCCGTGATCGGTCACCGGGTCGTCCTCGGCGTGCGCGGCATCGAAGCGTGGCACGAACGGCCAGAACAGCCACCGGCCGAGGATGACCAGCAGCGCCGGCAGCAACGTGGTCATGACCAGGAACGCGACTCCGATCCCGACCGCGGCGACCGGGCCCAGGCTCTGGGTGGAGTTCATCTCGGCGACCAGCAGGCAGAGCATGCCGAGGATCACCGTGCCGGCCGAGGCCAGGATGGCCGGCCAGGATCGGCTCATCGCGATCGCCATCGCCTCGTGCCGGTCGGCGTGGCGGCGCAGCTCCTCCCGGTAGCGGGCGATCAACAGCAGGGCGTAGTCGGTGCCGGCGCCGATCACGAGCACGGTCAGGATGCCCGCGCTCTGCCCGTTCACGACTAGGCCGGCGTACTTGGCCAGCAGGTAGACCACCGCGTTGGCCACCTGGGCACCGCCGACGAACACGGTGAACAGCGGCACCAGCCACAACAGCGGGCTGCGGTAGGTGATGATCAAGATAAGTGCAACGGCGCCGAACGTGACCAGCAGCAGGGTGGAGTCGATCCCGCTGAACACCTCGCCGAAGTCTGCGATCGAGCCACCGGCACCGGTGACCTTGACCTGCAGGCCGGGCGGTGCGTTCGCCTGGACGACGTCCTTGAGCTGCTCGACCTTGGCGGCAACCTCGCCCTCACCGTCCATGCTGCCGGCCAGCGGCAGGCTGATCATGGCGGCGGCCTGATCCTGGGCGTAGATCACCGGAGGGAGCTGGCCGCCCTTGGCATAGGGCGCTACTCGCGCATGATCAGCCTCGAGCTTGGTCCGGTCGGCGGCGGTGAGCCCGCCGTCGCGGGCGTACACGATGATCGTCGGAATCGTGTCGCCCTCACCGAAGCTCTGCTCGGCGAGCTTGAACGCCTTGGTCGACTCGGCGCTGCCCGGGACCCACGACTCGAACGAGTTCTGCTGGACATCACCGAGCCGGCCGGCCAGTGGCAGCGCCACCACGACCAAGCCGACCCAGAAGATCACCACGAGCCACTTGGCCCGGCGCCCGGCCGGTAGCGCGGCGATCCGTTCCTTCACCCGCATGACGAGTCCCCTCTGCACAGCCTGATATCGGTCTGCGTTCGATGCTGGCGAAGTCACGGGCCGCGCGCGTCGATCCACCGACGGCTCCTGGCCTGCGCCGCCGGCAGGATCCGCCAGGCCCGCCGTACTCCCTGCGGAGTAGCCACGCCCCCGCTGCAGGGTCGATGCCGGGCCGGTTGGCCGAGCCCTACCGTAAGTGGATGACCCCGACCACCGGCCCACGGCGCGCCGCAGCCGGCAGCGGACGATATCCCACGCCGTGGGGTCCGCCGCGCTGGGCGCCGCCCGGCTGGGGGTCGTCGCGCCGGGGATCACCGCCGAGCGGCTCGGCCGGCCCCGGCAGCTCGGCTGTCCCCGGCGGCGCGGCCGGCTGGCCGTTCGGCCCGCCCTGGGCCGGGCGCGACGGCCGGCCGCCGTGGGCGTGGCTGGTGCTGCCGATGATCGCGTTGGCCGCGTTCCAGCTGATCGGCACCTACTTCGCCGGCCGGGACCAGCCGGATCGGACCGAGCTCGACGCGCTCGGCTACACCCTGCTCGTAGCCGGGCCGGCGGTGCTCGTGCTGCGCCGGAACTTCCCGGTGCCGGTGCTCGCAGCGGTGGCAACGATCGTGCTCGGCTATCTCGCCATCGGCTATCCGTACGGCCCGATCTTCCTCAGCCTGGTCGTCGCGATGTTCAGCGCGGTGCTGTCCGGGCACCGGCGGGCCGCCTGGCTGACGGCCGGGCTGGCCTTCGCGGCCTACGCCGCGCTGACCTCCACGGTGTTGCCGGAACGCGGCTCCGTACTGCTGCATCTGGCCGGGGTGCTGGCGTGGCTGCTGGTGGTGGTCGGGATCGCCGAGATGGCCAGGATCCGGCGGGAGCGGTTCGTCGTGGTGGCCCGGATGCACGCGGAGGAGGGGCGGCGCCGGGCCAGCGAGGAGCGGCTCGGCTTTGCCCGGGAGCTGCACGACGTGATGGCGCACAACATCTCGCTGATCAACGTGCAGGCCGGGGTCGCGCTGCACCTCATCGACACCCAGCCCGAACAGGCCAGGGACGCGCTGGCCGCGATCAAGGACGCGAGCAAGGAGACCCTGCGCGAGCTCCGGGCGACCCTCGGCGTGCTGCGCCAGGTGGACGAGAACGCCCCGCGCGCGCCGGCACCGAGCCTGGCCCGACTCGACGATCTGATCGCGCGGGTCACCGCGGCCGGGCTCACCGTGCGCACCCAGGTGACCGGCACCCCGATGGCGCTGCCGCCGCGGGTCGACCTGGCCGCCTACCGGATCGTGCAAGAGGCGCTGACCAACGTGTACCGGCACGCCGGCCCGGTCACCGCCACCGTGCTGGTCAGCTATACCGACGACGAGCTCGTGGTGCAGGTCGACAACGACGCCGCAGCCCACCTATCCGGCAGTGCCGGTGCCGCGACCGGTGCCGGGACCGGGCAGCCGGCCCCAGGCGCCGGAGCCGGGGCCGGAATCGCCGGGATGCGGGAACGGGCCGAGTCCCTGGGCGGCGAACTGCAGGCCGGCCCGCGTCCGGGCGGCGGGTTCCGGGTGCTGGCCCGACTACCCCGAGAGGAGACATCGTGATCCGGGTTCTGCTGGCCGACGACCAGGCGCTGGTCAGGGCCGGGTTCCGGGCGCTGCTTGCGGCCGAGCCCGGGATCGAGGTCGCCGGCGAGGCGACCGACGGTGCCGAGGCGGTCCGGCTGGCCACCGAACTGCGCCCGGACGTCGTACTGATGGACATCCGGATGCCACAGCTGGACGGGCTCGAAGCCACTCGGCGGATCGCGGCCGACCCCGCGCTCGCCGAGGTTCGGGTGCTGATCCTGACCACGTTCGAGCTGGACGAGTACGTGTTCGAGGCGCTGCGGGTCGGGGCCAGCGGGTTCCTGGTCAAGGACACCGAGCCGGTAGAGCTGATCCAGGGCGTTCGGATTGTCGCCAGCGGTGAGGCGCTGCTCGCGCCGAGCGTGACCCGGCGGCTGATCGAGGAGTTCGCGGCCCGGGCCAAGCAGCCGCCGCACGCCGCGGTGCTCGACCCGCTGACCGATCGGGAGCGCGAGGTCATGGCGCTGGCGGCTGGCGGGCTGTCCAACGACGAGATCGCGGCCCGCCTTGTGGTCAGCCCGGCCACCGCCAAGACCCACATCAGCCGGGCGATGGTCAAGCTCGGCGTCCGGGACCGGGCCCAGCTGGTCGTGCTGGCCTACGAGTCCGGGCTCGTCCGACCGGGCTGGCTCGAGTAGGCAGCCGCCGCAACCCGCGATCATCACCGGCGGATTGCGCAGACAAACCACCCAAACTGGGTGATCATTTGC
>JAKEEW010000690.1 GCA_022616375.1 Sporichthyaceae bacterium | reverse complement strand
GTGAGCGGGCGGCGGCTGCTGCTGGCACTCGGCTCCTGGATCGTCGTGGCCGCGGGTGCCGGCGTCGCGACCGTGGCGACGCTGCGCACGCTGGCACCCCTCGTGGGCCGCTGGCGACCGCCTGGCCGCCGTGATCAGCGCCGAGGTGTACCTCGCCCTGCTGGTGGCACTGGCGCTGGCCTTCGGTGGGCGCGCCGGCATTCGCGACCGGCTGCGCCTCGGCCCGACCTCGGCCCGCGCCGTCGGCCTCGCCCTCGCCGCCTGGCTCGCGGCCCTGGCCGCCACCGGTGCGGCCCACCTGGTGCTCGGTGGCGTGCTCGGATCGCCGCGCGAGCTGTGGGACATGCTCATGCGCATCGGCTCCGACTTCGGCCGTCTCAGCGGTGCCGGGCCTCTGCTGATCGCCGTGATCGCGCTGCGCGCGTGCCTGCTGGCGCCGCTCGGCGAGGAACTGCTGTTCCGCGGGGCGCTGTTCGGCTGGCTCCGTCAGCATCTGAACGCTCCCGCCACGATCGCCCTGACCGCGGTCGTGTTCGCCGCGATCCACCAGACCCCGGTGCTGCTTCCCTACGCCTTCCTCATCGGCACCGCCGCCGCCTGGGTCCGCGAGCGCACCGGCTCCACCACCCCGTTCCTCGCCGTCCACCTGTTGAGCAACGCCCTGCTTGTGACGCTCGCCTACGCCCTGACCGGCTGGAACCCCTCGCCGTAGCCACCTCCGGACCGGACCGGCCGAACCGGCTACGGACCGGACCGGCCGAACTGGCTACGGTCGCTCTGGCCACAGTCGCTGTCGGGACTGTTCGCCGATGGTGCCGTCAGCCAGCTCGCGGACACGTCGAGGTGACCGGGTGGCGTGCGTGCTCCCGCGCCAGGTGGAACATGGTCCAGATCAGCGCCGGGTGCGGGTCGGGCGGGTTGAAGCACCCGCCGCTTCTGGCGACCGCATCGAGCCGCGCAGCCGCGATGATCTCCCGGGACCTGGCACCCGTCCCGGAACAGCGTCTTGACCTCGGCGGTGGTCTGCTCGACGTCACATGCCACTGTCGTGATAGCCGACAAGCAACTCCCGCGGGTCGCTGACCGTGGCCGAGGGCTCCGCTGGAGGCTCCACCGCCGTCACCCACGCCCGGACCCTACCCGAGCGACCACCGGAGCCAGCCACCCCGCCCGGCACCGATACCTGAAGGGCGCCGAGGCCGGAGCTTGGCTCCTTCCGGCAGCCCGACC
>JAKEEW010000689.1 GCA_022616375.1 Sporichthyaceae bacterium | reverse complement strand
GAGAGTCGCCATAGCTCCACTATCGACTCCTCCTTCGCCTTGCCGGACGCCGTCTGGATCGCCGCCCGCATCCACCAAGACTTGGGAGACACACCCTAGGCAGGCGGTGGTTCGGACACCGGCTCCGGTTCGGGCGCTGCCTGCTCCTCGCCGCGCCCTCGGGTTCGGGACGCCAGCGCCATCAGCGCCAGCCCGGCCAGCGTCCAGATCGCCAGCACGATCAGCGACTTGGTCGAGCCGGCCGCGTCGAAGAATGCGGTGGAGCGAAGCAGCGTGCCACCGGCGCCCGGCGGCAGCGCCTGGCCGACGTCGCCCCACGGTTGCGGCAGCAGCTCCGGCGCCGAGCTGAGCCCGGACAGCGGGATACCGGCCAGCAGCATGGTCAGCGCACCAAGGCCGATGCCGAGCGGCCCGAGCAGGGCGCCGAGGCCGGCGACCGTGGCGACGACGGCACCGATGGTGAGCGCGATGGCGGCGGCGTTGAGCAGGTAGGGCCCCTCCAGGGAGCCCAACACGTACTGGATGATCGCGGCGCCGACCAGCCCGCCGACCACGCTCACCGCGAGCCACCCGGCCAGCCGCGCACTCACGGACCGGACCAGCACGCTCAGCAGCGCACCGGCCACCACGCTGATGAGCACCATCGGCAGCAGCGAGGCCGCCAACCCACCACCACGTGGATCGTCCTCGGGCAGTGGCGCCAGCTCGGTGATCTGGACCTGCCCGCCGCTGGCCTGCTGCAACAGCTGGGTGACCAGCTGCGCCACCGCCGGGCTGGCCGCCGAGGCAACCATGGCACGGGCGCCGGTCGGCTCCGCGATGATCGCCGCGTAGGCCTTGCGGTCCTCTACCGCGGCCCTGGCCGCGGCCTCGTCCGGCACGACCGTGATGTCGAATGGCCGCTCCCCGTTGATCTCGGAATCCTCCAGCTGTCCGGCCGCAACGACGCCCGCCGACCCGGCGATGACCAGCGGAATGTCGCGCGGACTGATCCGGGCCGCGGGCCAGGCGAACGCGAACACGATGATCGCCTGGGCGACGGCCAGGCCGACGACCAGAGCGGTGATCAGCCGTGCCGGGGATTGGTTTTCGAGGTGGGCCATGACCGGGCTCCTCTATCGAAGGACTGCTCCGATTCGCACTGCCACGGGAATCGCACTGTCCCGCGATCCTTGATCGTCACCCTATCGATCTTTGGCCCGTCCGGCCGGAACCAGCTCGTCCAGGGCGCGGTCAGCCCGCTGACGGGCTAATCGGTTGATCCGGCCAGGACGGCCTTCGAAGATGATGATCGTGCTCTCCGATGCCGAGCTGGCCGCGTTCACCCGGGATGGGTTCGTCCGGGTGGAGCAGGCGGTGCCGGCCCACACCGTGCAGGACTGCGTCGAGGTGATCTGGGCGGAGCTGGCCAGACAGGGTATCGACCGGCACGATCCGGCCACCTGGTCGGATCCGGTGGTACGGATCAACTGCCCGGAGGGTGGGCCGTTCGTCGAAGCCGGCACCGCGCCGCCGCTCGGTCGGCCTACGACCAGCTGATCGGGCCAGATCGGTGGTGGAAGCGGGAGGGTGTGGGCGGCACCATCCCGGTGCGGTTCCCGCACGACGCGGATCCGGGCGACGCGGGTTGGCACGTCGAGTCAAGCTTCCCGACCGCCGGCGGCTGGCACACCAACGTGCGCAGCAAGGGCCGTGGGCTGCTTGCGCTGTTCCTGCTTACCGACGTCGGGTCGGCGGATGCGCCCACCCGGGTGCGGGTCGGGTCGCACACCGACGCGGCCACGGTCCTCGCCGGCGCCGGCGAGGCCGGGCTAGGCGGCGCCGAGCTGAGTCCACTGGTCGACCGGGCAAGCGCGGACCGGCCGACCACATACGCTACCGGCGCGGCCGGGGACGTCTACCTCTGCCACCCGTTCCTGGTGCACGAGGCCTCGTGGCCGCACCGCGGCTCCACTCCGCGGATCATCGCCCAGCCCGGGGTCGCGCTGCTCGAGCCATTTCGGCTCACCGACCGGGCCGGTACCTATCCGGTCGAGGCCGCGATCCTGGGACGCGCTGGCCGGCTGACCCGGCAGCGGTCAAGCGTTGCCGAGACCGCCGGCGAGCACCTTGCCGAGGCCGAGATAGACCGCGGCGGCCAGGCCGTAGTTCACCACTACCTGCAGTTTGGCGTCGTCCAGCTCGAACAGGTCGCGGAAGAACCAGGCCAGGGTGTGCGCCGCGTCGGCGATGAAGTCGACGAAGCTGTTGGCCCGGTTCGCCTCGAAGATGACCAGCACGATGTACAGGATGAGAACGAGCGCGGCGATGATGGCGATGAGCCAGATCAGCGTGGCGACGCCGACGCTGGCGTCCCGTCGGGATGTTCGCGGTGTGGCCATGGTTAGCTCGGTGTCCTTCCTTCGGGGTGGGCAACGCCGGCAGCCGGTTCGGCGGCTGATCCGCCGGCGCCCGGTTCGGGGGGTTCGGAGGGATCG
>JAKEEW010000104.1 GCA_022616375.1 Sporichthyaceae bacterium | reverse complement strand
TTCGTCACCGCGGTGGCCACCGGGTTCGCGCTGATCGAGACCCGCGCGGTGTGGGCGCACCTGCCGTGGTGGGGAAACGTCGCGGTGCTGGTGGTCGTGCCGGCGGGGCTGGCCACGCTGCTGCGCCGGGCCCGGGTCGAGGGCCGCACCCCGTACCTGGCCGCGATTGGCTGGCTCGGGATGCTCACCGCCCCCCACGGCGGGCGGACCCTCAGCGGATCTGGGCCGCGGCCGGGCCGCCCGGTCCGGGCGGGTGGGTGGGCTGGGTTCAGCCCACCCAGCGGCGGGACCGGCACCGCCGCTGGTGCGGCCGGACCGCTGCGGCCGTCGGCGCCGCGTTCGGTCGCCGACCTGCTCGCGACCGCCCGCGAGCCGGGAGCACTGCGGTGAGCGGCGGGCGGTTCCCGATCCGGCACCTGGCCGGGCCGCTGCTGTGGGCGATGGACGGCTCGGTGTGGGCGAGCTGGCGGGTTACCCCGGTCACCTACCCGTACCTGGACGACGCCCGCAAGATCGAGCTGCACGCGGCGATCCGGGCCGCGCTGCGTCTGGTGCGCGGGGAGGCGATGCTGCTCTCGCTGGCCGTCGGCGTGGACCCGGTTCAGGTCGGCCGGCGGATGCTGGACGGGATCGATCCGATGCGCCGCGGCTGGACGACGCTGACCGACGCCACCGTCGACACACTCGTCGACCTCGACCTCTACGAGCGGGTGCACTACCTGACGGTGCGGCTACCCGACACCGACACGAGCGGATGGCGGGCCGGGCTGTCCGCCGCGCGGGACAGTGTCGGCGCCGCGTTCGGGCTGACCCCGCCGCCGATATCCCGGGCCGAGCGCGCCGCCCGCGCCCATCAGGCCGCGCAGCTGGGCGCCCAGCTGGGCCGGCATATCCGGCTGGTACCCGCGTCCCCGGCGGACATCCTGTGGATGTACGCCCGGGCGTCCGCTGCGCGGTCTGACCCAGCCGCCGGCGCCAACCGACGAGCACGGCTCGCGCCGGGCGCTCGCGTGCCTGGACGAGGCGGTGCTGTTCGAGGGCGGCAACCCGGCCAACCCGGACCGGCCACAGCGGCTGCGTCGCCGCTACTTGGAGGTCGACGTCGAGGCCGACCTGGGCGACGGCCGGGCCGACTACACCGGGTTCCAAGGCTTCGCGGTGCTGGCGGACATGCCGCAGACGTTCACCCACCCGGGGGTCGGAGTGGTTCGCCGCCGCCGACGCCCTGGACTTCCCGGTGGACTGGTGCGCCCGGATCCGGGTTACCGACAACCAAACCGCGCGGGCCCGCACCACCCGCCAGGCCCGCCAGCTGGCCGCGCAGGTCGACGAGTAGGACGGCGACCCGGCCGGCCCGCCGCCGGAGCTGGATGCCGCCCGCGCCGGGCTGGATCTGGAGCTGTCCCGGCTGGTGGCCAACCCGAACGAGCCCGAGCTAGAAACCACGATCGTCTACGCGGTGGCCGCGGACACGCTGCAGGCCTGCGAGGAGCGGGCGGAGCGGCTAGGCGCAGCCCTAGCTGCGGACGACTTCGAGATCTACCGGCCGACCGGCAACCAGCTGGACTGCTACCGGGCGATGCTGCCCGGCCACCGGCTGGCCCCAGCCCTCGCGCACGCCTACCGACAGTTCCTGCTGCCGGCCAATCTCGCCGGTGGAATGCCCTGGGCCGGCACCGACGTCGGGGACCCGGGCGGGATGCTGCTCGGGTTCTCCCTCGACGGCGCCACAGCCCGCCCGGTGCTGTTGGACCCGTCGCATGGGCCGCGGATCCGCCGCTCCGGGAACCTGGTGCTGCAGGGCAGCCTCGGTGCCGGCAAGTCCTACACCCTCAAACGGCTGACCGCAGAGACCATCGACCGCGGCGGCACCGCGGTCATCATCGACCGCACCGCGAGAGGCGAGTGGGTCGACTTCGCCACCGGCCTATCCCGCCGCGCACACGTGGTACGCCTGGACGCCGCGGCCACGGTGAGCCTGGATCCGCTGCGGCTGTTCACCGGGCCGGACCGCACCCGGGTCGCCAAAGGCTTCCTGTCCCTGCTCACCGACACCCCACCACGCGGCACCCAGGGCATCGCCCTGGGGGAGGCGATCGCCCGGGTCGCCGACCGGGGCGGGCGGCTGGTCGACGTCGCCGACGAGCTACTTGCCCGCGGCCGAACGGACTCGGACGCGCACACCGTGGGCCGCAAGCTCGCCCACGCCCGCGACCAGCAGCTGGCGCACCTGGTGGTCGGCGCCGGCACCGTCCCCGACCTGGCCTCCACCGACTGTGTGGTGTTCCACCTGCCCGGGCTGGCGCTGCCGGACCGCGACGCGCTGGCCAGTGACTACCAGCGCGCGCAGCTACTCGACGAGCAGGTGTACAGCCTCGCCCTGGTGTATCTGGTAGCCGCCGTCGGCAAACACCTGGCGTTCACCGACCTGGCCCGCTTCTCCGCCGTGGTCGTCGACGAAGCCTGGGTGCTCACCGCCAACCCCCAGGGCTTGCAGCTGCTTCTCGAGCTGTGCCGCGACGGGCGCAAACACAACGCCGCCCTGTGGGGATCCAGCCAGGTTGTTGACGACTTCCCGGCCGAGCTCCGCCACCTGATCTCCTTACTGGCTGGTCTTCCGCCAAGAGCCGCGCAGCGCCCAGGCCGTGCTGGCCGCGCTGGGACGCGACACCCCCGCCTGGCTGGTCGACCTGATCACCGGGCTGGACACCGGCCAGTGCCTGCTGCGCGACGTGCGCGGGCGCATCGGCGCCGTGCAGGTCACCCCCGCGCGGTGTTCCACCACGCCGGGGTGCCCGCGGTGCCGGTGTACGTCGCCTCGGTCGGCGGCAAGACCGGGGCGATCCAGCCGCGGCTCACCGGCGCCACACGGCTGTCCGGCAGCCCCAACAGCTGGACCCAGGCCGAGGTCGACGCGGTGGTGCGCTACCACGTCGCGGCGTGGATGGTCGGCGACCACGACGGCAACCCCCACAACATCCTGCGCACACCATCCGGCGGGCTGCTCCCGGTGGATCTTGGGCAGGCGTTCAAGTTCTACGGCACCGACAAGCTCAGCCTCGACTTCCATCCCAACCCCGACCGGCCCGTCTACCAGCACGCCTACACCGCCCACAAGAGCGGTGGTCTCGCCCCCGGTGTAACGATCAACCCCGCCGCCGCGCACCCGGTCATCAAGGCGTTCGAGGCCATGCCCGACAGTCAATGGCGTGCCCTGCTGCACTCCACCGCCCACACCGGCGCCACCCAGGACCTGGGCT
>JAKEEW010000103.1 GCA_022616375.1 Sporichthyaceae bacterium | reverse complement strand
CGGCCGATTCGGCGGCGCTGTCCGGCTCGCCAGGTGGTGGCGCCCAGCGCCGGCGACACAACGTGCGCGGGAACCTCGGCGACCAGCTCCTCGAGCGCCTCCACCGGCGTGGATCGGTCGAACGTCTCGGCGAGCTCGGGTGCCAGCTGCCGTAATCGCTGCAGCGCGTGCCGGGTCTGCGACTTCACGGTGTTGATCGAGCAGCCGAGCACGGCCGCGGCCTCCGCCTCGGACCGGTCCTCGTAGAATCGCAGCGCCAACACCGCCCGCTGGCGTGGCGTGAGCCTGGCCAGGGCGTCCCGTAACACCAGGCGGCGGGCGATCGTCTCGGCATCGTCACCGGGGCCGAGCAGCTCGGGGCGGGGATCGTCGGAGTGCGGGACCTCGCGCCACCGACGGCGCCGCCACATCACGATGCCGCGGTTGTAGAGGACTCGCCGGACGTACGGCTCCGGGTCGCCGCCGCGCGCGATTGACGGCCAGCGATCCGCTACCCGGCTCAGGGCATCCTGCAGCAGATCTTCGGCCAGATGTCGATCACCGGTCAGCAGGTAGGCGGTGCGAGCCAGCGAGGCCGACCGAGCGCGGACGAACGCCTCGAAGTCCTCCACATCCACCTCCTGCCCTCTACACGCCTTGGCGGCTCGCCGGAGGTGGAACTTAACTCCTGGCCGGCCGGCGCGCCCGGCTCCCGCAGCGTGCGCGGCAACTAGGCGAGGTGCAACGTCCTGCGGCATGCTCGGTGGGCATGGATTACGTGCACGGGTATTCGGTGACCGAGCGCACCCGGCTCAATGATCAGGCCAGCACGCGGACCGAGCTGCTGCACGCGGACACCGGTTACCCGGCCGGCAGCCAGGTGCTGGAGGCCGGCTGCGGGGTGTGGCGCGCAGACCGTCATCCTGGCCGGCTACAGCCCGCAGGCCAGGTTCACCTCGATCGACATCTCGGCCGAGTCGCTGGACGTGGCGCAGCGCCGGGTGGCCGACGCGGGCTACGACAACGTGGTGTTCCGGCGTGCCGATGTCTTCGATCTGCCGTTCCCGCCCGCACACTTCGATCACGTGTTCGTCTGCTTCGTGCTCGAGCACCTGCGGGATCCGGACGGCGCGCTGACGCCGTTGATGCAGGTGCTCAAGCCGGGCGGTTCGATCACGGTGATCGAGGGCGATCACGGCTCAGCCTACTTCCATCCCGACAGCAAGCCGGCCCGCCGTGCGATCCAGTGTCTGATCGACCTGCAAGCCGCAGCCGGGGGCGACTCCCTGATCGGGCGCCGGCTCTACCCTTTGCTGGTCCGGGCCGGCTACCGCGACGTGCGGGTTTCGCCCCGGATGGTGTACGTCGACGACAGCCGGCCGGACCTGGTCGACGGGTTCACTCGCAAGACGTTCACGGCCATGGTCGAGGGAGTCGGCGAGCCGGCCGTGGCGCAAGGGCTGATGGACGAGGCGAGCTGGGCGGCCGGGATCCGCGGTCTGTACCGCGCGGCGGAGACCGACGGAACGTTCTGCTACACGTTCTTCAAAGCGGTCGGTCTCAGGTAAGGCCGCCGGACGACCGCTAGTCGAGCTCGGGCTCGACGAGCAGTCGGGCGTAGTTCGCCAGCG
>JAKEEW010000688.1 GCA_022616375.1 Sporichthyaceae bacterium | reverse complement strand
ATCCGCAGCAAGATCGACGGCGTCATCAAGGTGATCTACAAGCAGGACGGCGAGGCGATCAAGAGCCTGGAGTCGATCATGCTGCTCCAGAACCCGAACCGGCTCCGCGTCGAGGGCCTGGTCGAGCTGCAGCACGCCGGGCTGCTCACCGAGGGCATGTCCGTCACCGTCGAGGCGTCGCGGCCGGAGAAGCCGGAGCTGGTGCTGCGCGGCCACCTGCAGGAAGTGACCGGTGTCGCCGTCGCCGATGACGGCCAGGGCCGGCCGCTGATCTTGTCCGGCAGCGAGGACCGCACCGTACGCATCTGGGACCGGGTGGACGGCAAGCAGCTGTACACGCTGCGCTTCCCGTCCGCGGTCCGGGCCGTGGCCTGCGCCCCCGACGGCAAGCAGAACCTGGCGGTGGCGGGGACGGCCGAGGGCTCTGCCTGGCTGCTCCGCGGCTTCAGCAGCACCAAGGAGCCGACGCTGGCGGCCCTGGGCGGGCGGCACAAGGGGCCGGTCACCTGCGCCGCCTTCAGCCCGGACGGCAAGCTGCTGGCGACCGGCGGTGAGGACCACCTGATCCGCCTGTGGGACACCAGCAACGGCGAGCTGCTGCACCTCTGTCCGCCCGACCAGGGGCACCGCGGCGCCGTCACGTCGCTGCACTTTGCTTCCAATACCGAGCTGGTCTCGGCCGGCCGCGGCGACCAGTCGGTCCGGGTCTGGCGGCTCGGCGCCAACAGTCTACCCAGCGGGGTCAACGAGTTCCCGCGCCGCTCCGGCGACGTGGCCGACCTCGGCGTCAGCCCGGACGGCAAGCGGGTCCTGTTCGACCAGGGCCGCGACCTGCAAGTGCTGTCGCTGGCGACCGGCCAGATCGAGGGCGTGCTGCACAACACATCGCCGGCGATGAACTTCACGACGATGGCGCTGTTCTCACCGAAGGACGGCAAGCTGGTCCTGACGGCGAGCGCCTCGGAGAACCGCTTGCAGCTGTACCGCTCGCCGGTCGGGGCCCGCTGCGCCGAGATCCGCCAGCTGGTCTGGCCAACGTCCCCGGCCACCTGCGGCGTCTTCGACCCGCAGGGCCGTTTTGCCGTGACCGGCATGAAGGACCGCAGCGTGCTGGTCTGGCAGATGCCCAGCCCGCAGGAGGTGGACCAGGAGCTGCGGGCGACGATCACGACGGTGGACCGCTCGCTCGACGCCGGCGCCCGCCAGGTGCGCATCGCCGCCGAGGTGGACAACCCCAACGGCCACCTGGTGCCGGGCGATACCGCGACCTTGGTGATCGAGCCGAAGAAATAGTGAGTGGTGAGTGGTGAGTGGTGTGT
>JAKEEW010000102.1 GCA_022616375.1 Sporichthyaceae bacterium | reverse complement strand
GCTCCGGGTCGACGTGGTGGGCGAGACCCCGTTCCATCGAGTCGGCCGGTACGTCGAGTGCGACGACGCCGGCGCCGTCATGGAGCGGTCCCGGCTTTCGCTCGACGGCTCTGCACTCGGCGAGCCCGAGGTGGATCGGGTGACCTGGCACGACCTGCAGGCCCACGCGTCGTTCCCGGCCGACGCCACGACGATCGAGTCCGAGCGAATCGAGACGGTCATCGGCACGCTGGACCGCCTGCGCTACACGGTGCGCGACGGCGCGACCGATCAGATCTTCTGGTTCGCCAAGGAGCTGCCCGGCATGCCGATCCAGATGCTGACCCGGACGGACGGCCAGGTCGTCGCGACCGTGTCCGTAGTGGAAAACACGATCTCGTGAGCGGCGGGACGCCCGAGCAGGGCGGCGCCGGTGCTACAGGGCCTCGAAATAGACGAACTGCTCGGCGTGGGCGCGCTGCGGGCACACCGCCGTCGAGGTGCCGTTACCGGTGACGATGTTGCCCGAGGCGCCACTGTCCAGCCAGGCGCCGACGCAGTCGCGATACGACCGCCACTGCTGGTTGGCCGGCCGGTTCGTGCACGTCAGCGACGTGGTGTAGCGGTTGACAAAGGTCGGGGTGCAGTCCGCGGGTGGCGCGGCTCGGTTCGGCACGCAATCGGATCCGCGGGCCGGGCTAGACGGTTGGAGGTCGCCGCAGGAGGCTTAGACAGGCTCGGCTGGAACAGCAGAACTGTGTGGTCAGCGGGTCGGTGCGCTCGATCGCGTAGGAGGCGCCGGTATGACGTGGGTGGATATCGGGCAGGCGAACGACGTCACGGCGCTCACCTACCTTGGCGGGCTCGTTGCGGCTACCGCGGACAACCGGCTGTGGCTGCGGCCGCCCGTGCCCTCGAATGTGACATGGGTCCATGTCGGGGAAGCCAACTCGGTCAAGGCGATGGCGGCGATGCCGGTCCGAGGCGTCGAGTGGCTGTACGCGCTGGATCGTTCTGACTTCATCTGGGCCCGCCCGGCAGTGTCTGTCGGTATCCCATGGCGGCCGGTTGGGGCCGTCGGCGCGAGTGCGGTCGCCTTGGCTGTGGCGCCTACGGGACCTGACTTGCGGCTGTGGTGCCTGTTTGCCGGCTCGGGCGAGATCTTGTCGATTGGGCTGCCCACGCCGAGCCGGACCGGTGCGTTCACCGGGGTCGTGAGCTGGGCGAGCGGCGGGAGACGCGCCGACGACATGCTGGTCATGACATCGATTCCGGGCGGATCCTACCTGTGGGGGGTCACCGGCAGCCGCGACGTGTGGCGCAAGGTTCCGTCGGCGACAACCTGGACCTCAATCACCGGGATCACTGGCCCTACGCCGCACAACGTGACCGGCCTGGCCGCCCTGGCCGGCCACGACTTCACCATCCTCTTCGTGACCACCCGAGAAGATCGACTCTGGATGGCCGAAGGTCCGCCACCCTAGGCCGTAGTCCCGGTGGGTGGTGCCCTCTTCTGGTCCCTGGCGCAGAGGTCTGGCCCGCTACTTCTTGGAGCCGACGGGGGGACTCGAACCCCCAACCTTTCGATTACAAGTCGAGTGCGCTGCCAGTTGCGCCACGTCGGCAAGACCCGTTCATGCTAGCCCGAATGCGCACTCCAGCGCCTGAGTTGATCTTCTAGCTAGGACTGTCGAGTGCGATCCAGATCACGTCGACCGGAGACCACAGGTGACTTGCGGGTAAACGTCGACTACGTTCTGGCCACCAACCTTTCACTACGGATCGTCCGGCACGTACCTGCCGGTGAAGGGATCGATCAAGCATGGCCACGGTCACGTATGCCAATGCCTCCCGGACCTATCCGGGCACCGACCGCCCCGCGGTCGACTCACTCGATCTAGAGATCGGTGACGGCGAGTTCCTCGTTCTGGTCGGCCCATCGGGCTGCGGTAAGTCCACCTGCCTGCGGATGCTCGCCGGTCTCGAGGACATCGACACCGGCTCGGTCCACATCGGGGACCGGGATGTCACCCACGTCCCGCCGAAGGACCGGGACATCGCGATGGTGTTCCAGAACTACGCGCTCTACCCGCACATGAACGTCGCGGACAACATGGGCTTCGCCCTCAAGATCGCCGGTCGGCCGAAGACCGAGATCAGGGAGCGGGTGCTCGTGGCGGCGAAGCTGCTCGACCTGGAGAACTACCTCGACCGCAAGCCCAAGGCGCTGTCCGGTGGGCAGCGGCAGCGGGTCGCGATGGGCCGCGCGATCGTGCGCCAGCCGCAGGTCTTCCTGATGGACGAGCCGCTGTCCAACCTGGACGCGAAGCTGCGGGTGCAGACCCGGACCCAGATCGCCTCGCTGCAGCGTCGGCTCGGGGTGACCACCGTGTACGTCACCCACGACCAGGTCGAAGCGATGACCATGGGCGACCGGGTGGCCGTGCTCAAGGACGGCGTGCTCCAGCAGGTCGACACCCCGCGAGCCATGTACGACGGGCCGGCGAACGTGTTCGTGGCCGGGTTCATCGGCTCGCCGGCGATGAACGTGCACACCGTGCCGCTGGCCGACGGCGGGATCCGGTACGGAGCGATCACGGTTCCGCTGGACCGGCAGATCGCGACCAAGGCCACCGACGAGGGCGCCACCGAGATCACCGTGGGCGTGCGACCGGAGTCGTACGACGTGGTCACCGAGAGCGAAGGGCTGCCGGTCGAGGTCACCGTGGTCGAGGAGCTGGGCGCGGACGCGTTCGCCTACGGGCTGGCCAAGCTCACCGACGAGCCGGAGCAGCTGATCGTCCGGGTGGACAGCCGCCGGCCGCCGGAGAAGGGCACGGTGATCTACCTGCGGCCTCGGCCCGAGGAAGCGCACGTGTTCTCCGCGACCACCGGTGAGCGGCTGACCTAGCCGCTATAGATCACTGACCGGTCGCGAAGCGATCTTCCCGAGCGGCCGCAGTAGCCCGCTCGGAGGTTGCGCCGAGCAGGCGAAGCCGGACCAGGGGCGTCGATTGCCGATCTAGCATCGCAGCTAGGGAGGAGGCGCCATGTTTTGGCAAATACTGTGGGCGTTGATCATCGGTGTGATCATCGGCTCGATCGCGAAGCTGCTCGTCCCGGGTCGCCAGGACATCCCGCTCTGGATGACGGCCCTACTCGGCGCCGCCGGCGCGCTGATCGGCAACTGGCTGGCCAGCCTGCTGGGCGTCGATGAGACCGGGGGCGTCGACTGGATCAGGCACCTGCTCCAGCTCGGCGCGGCGGCAGCACTGATCGCGCTGACCGCACCGATGTGGATGCGCCGCCACCACGAAGGTGGCCGGGGCAGCCCTCGGATCTAGCCGGCAGCACGACGGATTCGATCATTACTCGCGGTCTGTGCGGACGAATCACCCAAACTGAGTGATCACCTGCACAGATCGCGAGTAATGACGCTTAGGGAGCCCGCTCAGGTCGCGGTCGGGAAGTGCAGGGCGACCGCGCGCTCTCCGGTCGGGATCGGCCAGCGGGCCGTCACCGTCTTGACCCTGGTGTAGAAGTGCACGCCGTCCGGGCCGTGCACGTTCGTGTCGCCGAACAGCGAGGACTTCCAGCCGCCGAACGAGAAGTACGCCATCGGCACCGGGATCGGCACGTTCACGCCGACCATGCCCACCTGGACCTCGTGCTGGAACTGCCGGGCCGCGCCGCCGTCGTTGGTGAAGATCGCGGTGCCGTTCCCGTACGGGTTCTCGTTGACCAGCGTGACCGCCTGGTCGTAGGTCGGCACCCGGACCACCGACAGCACCGGGCCGAAGATCTCGTCGGTATAGATCGACATGTCCGCGGTGACCTGGTCGAACAGGGTCGGTCCCAGCCAGAAGCCCTCCGCCGCCCCGTCGATCGCGTGGTCCCGCCCGTCCACCGCGAGCTTCGCCCCGGCCGCTACTCCGGCGTCGAGGTAGCCGGCGACCTTGTCCCGATGCGCCCGGGTGACCAGCGGCCCCATGTCGCAGCCGCGCCGCCCGTCGCCGACCCGCAGCCCGGAGATCCGGTCCGCGATCTTGGCTACCAGCGAGTCACCGACCGGGTCGACCGCGACCACGACCGAGATCGCCATGCAGCGTTCCCCGGCCGAGCCGAACCCGGCCGACACCGCCGCGTCCGCGGCCAGGTCCAGGTCGGCGTCCGGCAGCACCACCATGTGGTTCTTGGCCCCGCCGAGCGCCTGGACCCGCTTGCCGGCCGCGGTCCCGGTCTCGTACACGTACCGGGCGATCGGCGTCGAGCCCACGAACGAGACCGCCTTGACGTCCGGATGGGTGAGCAGCCGGTCGACCGCGACCTTGTCGCCGTGCACCACGTTGAACACGCCGGCCGGCAGGCCCGCCTCGGCCCAGAGCTCGGCCAGCCGGATCGACGTGGACGGGTCTTTCTCGGACGGCTTGAGCACGAACGTGTTCCCGCACGCGATCGCGATCGGGAACATCCACATCGGCACCATCGCCGGGAAGTTGAACGGGGTGATCCCGGCCACCACACCCAGCGGCTGGCGCAGCGAGTAGGAGTCGACCGCGGACGACACGTTCTCCGCGAACCCGCCCTTGAGCAGGTGCGGGATGCCGCAGGCGAACTCGACCACCTCGAGCCCGCGCTGCACCTCGCCGGCCGCGTCCTCCAGCGTCTGGCCGTGCTCCGCGGTGATCAGCCCGGCCAGCTCCGACCGATGCCGGGCCACGAGATCACGGAACGCGAAAAGGACCGAGGTGCGCTTGGACAGCGAGGCGTCCCGCCAGTCCGCGAACGCGCGCTCGGCCGCGGCCACCGCGGCGTCCACCGCGTCCGCGTCGGCGTAGTCGACCGTGGCGGCTACCTGACCGGTGGCCGGGTCGTAGACCTCACCGGCCCGCGCCGCGGCCGGCCTGGCCCACGGCGCTCCGTCGATCCAGTGCGTGATCTGCTTCATGCCCGTACCTCCGCATCCGCGGCCACCAGCGCATCGGACAGGATGCGCAGCCCGTCCTCGCACTCGGCGTCGGTGAGGGTCAGCGGCGGCGCGATCCGCAACACGTTGCCATACAGCCCGCCCTTGCCCACCAGTAGCCCGCCCTTGCGGCACTCCTCGAGCACCCGGCCGGCCGCCGCCGGCAGTGGCTGCTTGGTGCCGGGCACCACCAGCTCGACGCCGACCATGAGGCCCTTGCCGCGCACGTCGCCCACGGTCGGGCAGCGCTCGGCCACCGCACGCAGCCCGGCGAACAGCTTGGTGCCCTGCTTGGCCGCGTTCTCCTGCAGGTTGTGACTGAGCAGGTAGTCCAGCGTGGCCAGCGCGGCCCGGGTGGACAGCGGGTTACCGCCGAACGTGGAGATGGAGTTGGCGGTGAGGCAGTCCATGATGTCGCCCCGGGCTACCACACCGCCGATGGACAGGCCGTTGCCGATGCCCTTGGCGAAGGTCATGGCGTCCGGCGTGACCCCGTGTGCGTCGATTCCCCAGAAGTGCTCGCCGGTGCGGCCCCAGCCGGTCTGGACCTCGTCGGAGATCAGCAGGATGCCGTACTCGGCCAGGACCTCCTTCATCGCGGCGAAGAACCCGTCCGGCGGGGTGGCGAACCCACCGACCCCCTGGATCGGTTCGGCGATCATGCAAGCGACGTCGCCCGAGGTCGTGGTCGTGATGATGTCGCGCAGGTCGTCCGCGCAGGCGGCGATGTAATCGGCATCCGGGAGCGCGCCGAACGGGCTGCGGAACCGGTAGCCGGAGTGCACGTAGCTGACGTTGACCGGGGTCAGGCTGGACGCCGACCAGCCGCGGTTCCCGGTGATCCCCATCGCCGCATAGGACCGGCCGTGGTAGCTGTTGCGCAGCGCGAGCACCTGGTTGGACTTTCGGTACTGGGTGGCCAGCAACAACGCGGCTTCGTTGGCTTCGGTGCCGGACGCGGTGAAGAAGACCTTCGCGTTCGGGATGCCGGAGAGCTCGGCGATCTTCTCCGCCAGCGCGATCTGGTTCTCGATCAGGTACAGGGTCGAGCTGTGCACGACCTTGCCGGCCTGGTCCCGGATCGCCTCGACGATCTCCGGAACGTTGTAGCCGATCATGTTGGTCAGGATGCCGGCGAAGAAGTCGAGGTAGCGGTTGCCCTCGGCGTCGGTCACGTACCGGCCATCACCTTCGACCAGGGCGATCGGCTGGTCGTAGTACAGGGCCAGCCAGTTCGGCATGACCTCGCGGTGCCGGGCAAGCAGGTCGGCGTGGGACGTGGACACAATCGCGCTCCCGTCGGGATGGCAGCCGAGATCGGCTCAAGAGCTAGGGGACGCTCACAGTCTGTGGCGGCCGGGCGTGCCGATCAACCGACGTTTTGCCGGTGATCCAGCGCTTGGGTTGACAGAATGTATGGATGGTTGCTGACTCGGACCGGCCCGGGCCGCTCACGGTCGCCGATGTCCTGGCCCTCCCCGAGGTACAGCTCGGCCGGCCCCAGGTGGTGGCCGGGGCCGATGCGCTGGACACAGCGGTGCGCTGGGTCCACGTGAGCGAGCTACCCGACATCGCCGGGCTGCTGCGTGGGGGTGAGCTGGTGCTGACCACCGGAGTCGCGCTGCCCGGCGCGGAGCCGGAGCTGGCCCGCTACGTCAGCGATCTTGCCGACGGCGGCGCGGCCGGGTTGGTGGTCGAGCTCGGGCGGCGGTTCGCCGGCCGGCTGCCGGCCGGAATGGTCCGGGCGGCGCGCGCCCAGGGTCTGCCGCTGATCGTGCTGACCAGGGAAACCAGGTTCGTGCGGATCACCGAGGCGGTGCACGCGCGCATCATCGAGGGCCAGGTCGCCGAGCTGCGGATGACCGCCAGGGTGCACGAGGAGATCAGCCGGCTCGCCGAGGACGGCGCCGGGGTGGACGAGATCGTGCGCACCGCGGCCCGGCTGGCCGATCGGCCGGTCGTGCTGGAGAACCTGGCTCATCAGGTCATCGCGCTGGAGCCAGGACGGGCCGAAGTAGCCGAGCTGCTGGTCCGGTGGGAGCACCGATCGCGGGCCAGCCATCCGGCCGGCCGGTCCGGATACGACCCGGTCCGCGGATGGCTGCTCACCACGGTGGGCAGTCGCGGCACCGACTGGGCCAGGCTGGTGCTGGTCTGCGACGACGGTCCGACCGAGCTGGATCGGCTGGTCGCGGCCCGGGCGGCGGCGGCACTCGGCCTGGCCAGGTCGCCCGGCGCCGAGCTGGGCGCGCTGGAGCAGGATGCGCATGCCAGCCTGCTGTCCCGGCTGCTCGCGCCCGGATACCTGGATGCCGAGGACCTGGTCGCCCGGTCCGGTGCACTCGGGGTGCCGCTGCGCAACCGGGTGTTCGTAGGGGCTGTGCTCAGACCGGGCGGTGAAGCCCCGGCGGGGGCGGCCGGAGCGCAGTGGCTGCGCTCGGTCACCGAGATCGTCAGTGCGGCCGCTCGCGAGCTCCGGATCGCCGTGCTGGCCAGCCCGGTCGGCGCCGATGCGGTCGCGCTGCTCTCGCTCCCGCGGTCGGTGTCCACCGATCCCAGCGTCGACCGCTGGGCCGGCCGGGTCCGGGAGCGGGCCGGCGCCGACCCGGACTACGTCATCGCCGTGGGCAGCGTGGCACTAGCCCCGGGCGATATCGGGCGCTCGCTTGCCGAAGCGCTGCACGTGGCCGACGCCGCCCAGGCCCAACGCGGCAGCCAGCCGTGCTACCGGATCAGCGACGTCGGGCTGCGCGGGCTGCTGGCGCTGCTGCGGCACGAGACCGCGGTGCAGAGCTTCGCCGAGCACACCCTTGGCGCGCTGCTCGAGTACGACGGCCGGCACGGGACCGAGCTGGTGCCGACGCTGCGGGCCTACTTCGCGGCGGGCGGCAAGAAGTCGGCCGCGGCCTTGCTCGCGCACCTGTCCCGGCCGGCGTTCTACGAACGCCTCGACCGGATCTCCCGGGTGCTCGGGATCGACCTGGCCGACCCTGATGCGGCGCTGTCCGTGCAGGTCGCGCTGCTCGCCCACGACGTGCTGCACGATGGTTAGGCGTGGTTCCGGCCTACTAGGTCGGCTCAGCTTCGCGTTGAAGATCAGGTATCGGGGGCTGTACACGTACGCCAAAACGGACCCGCGCCAGCTCCGTTTCATCAACTGCCACCTTGAAGTAGTAACGGCCTGCACGAGCAAATGTGACCGTTGGAAACGGCAAGGCGAACGGTTGGAGTATCGGTGCGCCGTGGACGGCGCCCGGCGGGTGGCCCACGTTCAACACCCCCACGGCGCCGACGTCGAGCCGGGTGTCATCCTCATCGTGAAGGGAAACCTGCAAGGTCCGATCAACGTGCGTCTCCGACCATTCAAATTCGATCACGAAGACCAACGAGATCGTGGGGTGCGTTGCAGGCACGGCACGCGTGTTAATCAGGTCCCACCCGCCGCCGTGCACGTAGAGCTTCCCGTCCGCGACGGTTGCTGCATCAGCGAGCATAGCCGTGGTAACCCTCATGTGTTACGTTGTACCACGTGACGAGGGTCCGGTTCAATGTTGATCTCTTGGATCCTGATGACCCCCTTGAGATCGACGACGGGAACCGGCCCTATCTGGTCAAACACCTTCCTATGGATGACACAGGACGGCCTGTGGCTGTTGGTCCGGAAGATATCTTGGACGCATACATCTGCGGTGATCCATTGTTCTATGCCGCCAGGGAGACGGGACCCGCAGACTGGTTGATGTTGGGGTCAGTGCCGGGGATCGTGCTATGTGTCCCCTAGCGCCGCCGAATAGCGGAAATGTGAGGTGCTGTCGACCTATCGGGATATGTGCGCCATCTTGGAAGGACCGAGACCGCTACCTGCGGGGTGACTAACGATGAGTAACCGCGACGACGAGGCCGCAGCCTTCTACGACATACCCGCACATCGTGAACTTGGGGACGCCGCCCACAAGCCCGTCGCCAAGCGCCGGCTCTCCAACCACGTTCCAATTCGCTTTGCCGCCGCGACCATCGAGCTGGTCAAGAGAATCGCTGCGGATGACGGCATAACCGTGAGCGCATGGATCAGAGCAGTCGTGGAGCGTGAAGTGCGCTGGCGCCTGGCGAGGGAGACCTACACGACGCATGACCTAGCGCCACTCTCGTTTGAGATGCTCGAAGGCCCACCGGCTGACAGCGAGACCTTGGCGAGCGCCCAGCTACCTGTGCTAGCCAACTGACACGACCGGATTCCGGATGGTTCGCCAGGCGCTAGCTGGAGGCCGTGTTTGACCGGGGGTGGAACCGCGGCTAGCCGGTGCGGCGCCGCCTGATCTCGTAGAGCGCGATCCCGGCCGCTACTCCGGCGTTGAGCGACTCGGTGCCGGCCGCCATCGGGATCCGCATCAGCACGTCGCAGCTCTGCCCGACCAGCCGGGACAGGCCCTTGCCCTCCGAGCCGACCACCAGCACCAGCGGATCAGCGGCCAGCTCGAGATCCGCTACGTCGATCGTGCCGTTGGCGGCCAGCCCGGCCACGAAACAGCCGGCGTCGCGGTAGGCCTCCAAGGCCCGGGTGAGGTTGCCTGCTCTGGCCACCGGCACCCGAGCCGCGGCTCCGGCCGAGGCCTTCCAGGCCCCGGCGGTCATCCCGGCCGCGCGCCGCTCCGGGACCAGCACGCCGTGCGCGCCGAACGCCGCAGCCGAGCGCACCACCGCGCCGAGGTTGCGCGGATCGGTGACGCTGTCCAGCGCAACGATCAATGGCGGCTGGTTCTGCTGCGCGGCGCGCTTGAGCAGGTCGTCCGGGTGCAGGTACGGGTATGCCGGCACCTGCAGGGCTAGGCCCTGGTGCAGCGCCCCGCTGGTGATCCGATCCAGCTCGGGTCGGGGCGCCTCCAGCAGCGGGAGGCCGAGGTCCGCAGCGAGCTTGAGGGCATCCCGGACCCGGTCGTCGGAGTCGATCCGTTCTGCCACGTAGAGATGGGTCGCCGGCACTCCGGCACGCAGCGCCTCGACCACCGCGTTACGGCCGGCCACGACCTCGCTGGAGCCCTTGGTCGCCCACGGCCGGTTCGAGGACGCCGGCCGCCCTGAGGTGCGAGCCGGGCCGGAACCACTACGCCCAGATCCGCTGCGCCCGGCCCCGGCACGCTGACCCGAACCGACGCGGGCCGCCGCGGCCGCCCGCCGCGCGGCCGGATGCCCGGTCCGATCCTTCGCCGCGGGCGTCGGCTTCTTACCGCGCAGGCCCTTGCTCTTCTGGCCGCCGGAGCCGACTACGGCGCCCTTCTTGGAGCCTTCCTTGCGCTTGGCTCCCCGGCGTTGGCTGTTCCCGGCCATCAGCGACTGCCACCCGTCCGCAGGCTCCACCGCGGCCCGGCCGGGGTGTCCTCGATCTCGATGCCGGCGTCCGCCAGCTGGTCCCGGATCGCATCGGCGGCGGCGAAGTCTCTGGCTGCCCGGGCGGCTTCCCGCTGTTCGAGCGCGGCCGCGACCAGCCGGTCGACCGTGCCGCGCAGGACCGCGTCACCGCTACTTGCCCGGCCGCCGAACCCGCCGGCCCAGTGCGGGTCGAACGGGTCGAGCCCGAGCACTCCGAGCATTGCCCTGACCTGGGCCAGCGCTTCCCGTACCGCCTCCTTGTTGGCACCGGCGAGCGCGGTGTTGCCATCCCGGACAGTGTTGTGGACGACCGCCAGGGCCTGCGGAACGCCGAGGTCGTCGTCCAGCGCGGCGACGAAGTCGTCCGGCAGCGGTGAGTCTGCGGCCGGCGGGTCGCCCTCCCCAACCAGCTCGGCGGCCCGGCGGGCGAAGCCCTCGATCCGGGCCCAGGCAGATGCGGCCTCCTCGAGCGCGGCCTCGGAGAACTCGATGTGCGAGCGGTAGTGCGGTGCGGCCAGGTAGTAGCGCAGCACGACCGGGCGCCACCGTTGCACCATCTCGGACACCAGCAGGAAGTTGCCCAGCGACTTGCTCATCTTCTCGCCGGCTTGGGTGACCCAGGCGTTGTGCATCCAGTAGTTCGCGAACCCGTCACCGACGGCGACCGATTGGGCGATCTCGTTCTCGTGGTGCGGGAAGATCAGGTCGATCCCGCCGCCGTGGATGTCGAAGACCGGCCCCAGATATTTGGTCGCCATCGCCGAGCACTCCAGGTGCCAGCCCGGGCGGCCGGGTCCCCAGGGCGTGTCCCAGCACGGTTCGCCGGGCTTGGCCGCCTTCCACAGCGTGAAGTCGCGCGGATCCCGCTTGGCGGTGTCCACGTCGGTGTCCCCGGCGGCCTGCATGCTGTCCAGCCGCTGTCCGGACAGCGAGCCGTAGGCCGGATAGGCGGTCACGTCGAAGTAGACGTCGCCGCCGCCGGCGTAGCCGAAGCCGGCGTCGATCAACCGCTGCATCAACGCGATCATCTCCGGCACATGACCGGTGGCCCGCGGCTCCAGGGTGGGCGGGAGGCAGCCGAGCGTGTCGTAGGCCCAGGAGAACGCGCGCTCGTTGCGCGCGGCGACCTGCCAGTAGGGCACGCCTTCGGCGGTCGCGTTTCGCAGCACCTTGTCGTCGATGTCGGTGACATTGCGGACGAACGTGACGGTGAACCCGCGGTGGATCAACCAGCGCTGCAGGATGTCGAAGTTGATCCCGGACCTGACATGCCCGATGTGCGGTGGCGCCTGGACGGTCGCGCCACACAGGTAGATCGAGACCTGACCCGGAACGAGCGGGGCGAAGTCACGAACGGCCCTGGCCGCGGTGTCGTACAAGCGGATGGTCATGCGGCCCAGCCTACCGGGATGAAGGCATCGTGATCATGCGAGTAAGCCGAGGCAGGAACGGCTGGCGGCGACCACTTGCCGACCTCGTCGATGATCCGCCACAATCCGGTCCATCCGAGACGGGGAGATGTTCCATGGCAAGGCGGACTCGCACCGCGATCCTGCTCGTTGGCTTACCGATGCTGCTGACCGGCACCGTCGCGGACCGGGCGCCCGCCGCCGCGGCCGGGACCAGCACGCTGTCCAGCGCAACCCCTGCCGCGTCCCCGCTCGCCGCACCCGCGTCCGCGCTCGCCGCGACCGGTCAGCGGCGGGCCGACTTCGACGGCGACGGCGCTGATGACTTCGTGACGATCGCGTATGGCAGCACGGACGTTCGCAGCCAGTACCCGGTGTTGGTGGTTCGCTACGCCGACTCCACCACGTTCGAGTATCTGGAGACTCCCAGCCCGCCCGGCCCCAACCCGACCCAGTTCGGCGAGGTATTGGTCACCGGAGACTTCAACGGCGACGGCTTTGCCGACATCGCCAGCGGCGACCAGTGGGCTACCGCCGGCACCAGGGACTCGGTCGGCTCGGTGTGGGTGGTGTACGGGTCACCGGCCGGGCTGGACTTGGCCACGCTGACGCACCTCCACCAAGACGGTCCCGGCATGCCCGGCAGCTCCGAGGAGTTCGACCTGTTCGGCGCGGCACTGGCCGCCGGCGGCATCAACAATGACGGTCGGGACGACCTGGCGATCGGCGCCCCCGGTGAGGCGCTCGGCTCGGTGGGTCGGGCCGGGATGGTGTACCTGTTACGCGGCAGCGCGAGCGGCCTGACCACGACCGGGCTGCAGACGTTCCACAAGAACTCCCCCGGGATCAGCGGGTCGCCGGTGGAGTTCGACTTCTGGGGGCATGCGGTCGCGATCGGCGACGTCACCGGCAACGGCCGGGACGACCTGGCGATCGGGATCCCCGGCCACGGCATCGATGGTGCCATCGTGCTGTTGCCGGGCGGCTCGTCCGGGGCCAGCGTCGCGTCCATGGACTGGGTGACCCACCCGCCGGACAACCTCCCGAACACCACCTACATGGGTTGGTCGCTGGCAATCGCGGACACCACCGGGGACGGCAAGGCCGAGGTGCTCAGCAGCGACCCGTACAACTACACGATCCCCAACTCCGGTCCGGGGTCCGGGGCGGTTCCGGTCGCGGGTGCCGGCGCGGTGATCTGCATTCCCGGCCGATCGACCGGGATCTCCACGACCGGGATGCGAGTGATCCACCAGAACACCTCGGGGGTGCCCGAAACGGCCGAGGACAACGAGTATCTCGGTGCCCGGATCGTGGCCGGAGACATCACCGGAGACGGTAAGGCTGACCTGGTCGCGACGGTTGCGAACGAGAGCGTGGGGTCGGTCAAGCAAGCCGGCGCGCTGATGCTGTTCAAGGGCTCGGCATCGTCGTGCCTCACGACGACCGGTAGCCAGCTGCTACATCAGCACTCGACCGGAGTCCCCGGCGACGCCGAGACGGACAACTGGTTCGGCCATGGGCTGGGGCTGATGCACCTCAACGGTGACAACCGCCTGGACATCGTCACGGCCGCGTCCAACGACACGATCGGCACCGGCCCGGCGCCGCCGCTCGGCCGGGTGATCACGATCACCGGGACCACGTCCGGGTTCGGCACGGTGACCCACCTGCTCACTGCGGCCACCCTGCCGTTGCCCGGGTTCGAGGTCTGGATCGTCGGCCGCGGCTTCGTCGCTCCGGCTTCGCACGACCCATTCGGCCTCTGAGAACCGGCCGCGAAGCCGGGTCAGGGTCAGGGCCGGAAGTAGACCAGCGCGGTGGCGATCGCGGCCACGCCTTCGCCGCGCCCGGTGAGCCCGAGCCCATCGGTGGTCGTGGCGGCGACCGTGACCGGGGCATCGACCGCCGCGGACAGGACCTCCTCGGCCTCGGCCCGGCGCGAAGCCAGCCGCGGCCGGTTGCCGATGACCTGGATCGCGATGTTGCCGACGTCGAAGCCCTGGCTGCGGACCCGGTGCGCGGTCTCGGCCAGCAACTCGATCCCGGACGCACCGGCCCACTCCGGCTCCGCAGTGCCGAAGTTCGAGCCGAGGTCACCGAGACCGGCAGCGGCCAGCAGCGCGGTGCAGGCGGCATGGGCGGCCACGTCGGCGTCCGAATGACCGACCAGGCCGACGTCCTCGTCCGGCCAATGCAGCCCGGCCAGCCACAGCGGTCGCCCCGGCTGGAACGCGTGCGCGTCCGAACCGATCCCGACCCGCACCCCGGCCGCCCCGGTCATCGGTGCTCCCACCTGCTCATCTCGGCCTCACGCCTACTGGGGTGACTGCTGGACCAACCTCACGCTCGACCGGATTCTGCCCTGCGCCGGGCAACCAAAGCGTCGGCAAGCAACAGATCCAGCGGCCGGGTGACCTTGAACGCCTCCTCGTGCCCCGGGATGACCTGGACCGACATGCCCAACCGCTCCACCAGGCCGGCGTCGTCGGTGCTGTCCTGAGCGCCGTCGGCCGCCTTCGCATAGGCGTCCTCGAGCACCGACCGGCGGAATCCCTGCGGGGTCTGCACGCTGCGCAGCGCGGATCGGTCGAGAGTCTGGGCGACCACTTCCGCGGGACCGACCGCCTTGATCGTGTCGGTCACCTGCAGAGCCGGGACGACCGCATCGGCACCGGCCCGCACCGCGGCCACCACCGCGTCGACCAGCTCGACCGGCACCAGCGGACGAGCCGCGTCGTGGACTAGGACGATCTCGGCCTCGGGCGGAAGCGCGGCCAGGCCCAGCCGAACCGATTCCTGCCGGGTTGCGCCGCCGGCGATGACCGACAGGCTCGCCCCGAGCTGCTCCTCGAGGAGCAGGGAGCGGACCGTGCTCACCGATTCCGCCGGAGCGGCCACGATGACGAACTCGACTGCGGGCGACTCGGCTAGTGCGTGCACGGCCCGCAACAACATCGGCACCCCTGCCAGCGCGCGCAGCGCCTTGGGGGTGCCGGGTCCGAGCCGCTCACCGCGACCCGCAGCGGGAACGATCGCAACCGCTTTCAACGGTTCCTCGAACGAAAGTAGTGGGGCGGGACTAGCGGCGGGCGACCGAGCTAGGAGGCGAGGACCTCGTCCAGGATCGCTTCCGCCTTGTCCTCGTTGGTGTTCTCGGCCAGCGCAAGCTCACTGACCAGGATCTGCCGGGCCTTGGCCAGCATCCGCTTCTCGCCGGCGGACAGCCCGCGGTCGCGCTCACGCCGCCAGAGATCCCTGACTACCTCGGCGACCTTGATCACGTCACCGGAGGCGAGCTTCTCAAGATTGGCCTTGTAACGGCGGGACCAGTTGGTCGGCTCCTCGGTGTGCGGGGCGCGCAGCACCTCGAACACCCGGTCGAGCCCGTCCTGGCCAACGACGTCACGCACTCCGACGAGATCGGCATTGTCGGCGGGAACGCGAACGGTAAGGTCACCTTGGGCAACCTTCAGCACAAGGTAGGTCTTGTCCACGCCCTTGATCGTGCGAGTTTCGATGGCCTCGATCAGGGCGGCCCCGTGATGCGGATAGACAACCGTCTCGCCGACTGTGAACGTCATCTGGCAGGCACCCCTTCCGTGGGCTACCAGCTTACCATGCGTCGCGACCGGCCGGATCTACGTTTGCCCAGGTCAGCGGCCTAATCGGAGGGTAATCGGGGGTTGACAAATCCGCGATTGTGAGGCAGGCGGGCTCGGTGAAGCCCGTCTGACCAGCGGTTATGCGCGATGCGCTGGCCAGGACGGAGTAATCGGCACGAGCCGCCGGCAGTGCCTACGAATGCCTCTTTCGATACATACTGCCGCGCATGGGATCGCGCCGGTTCGCCGCAGCCGCGGGGCTGGTTCGGGCCGCGCATCCATTGCCCTGCCTCACCGTCACCGCGATCGCCGCCGGCTTCGCCGCGGCCTCCGGCCGCAGCGCCCGGGACTGCGTCGCGGTGGGGATCACCACCCTGGCCGGTCAGCTGTTCATCGGCTGGGACAACGACTACGTAGATCGGGATCGGGACGCAGCCGTGGCCCGACCGGACAAGCCGCTGGTGGCGGGCGTCGTCCAGGCGGGCACGGTGCGGGTCGCGGCGATCGCGGCGGCTGTGGCATTTCTCACATCGCTGCTCTGGCACCCCGCCCTCGCCGGTCTGATGCTGACCCTGGCGACCGCCTCCGCGATCGGCTACAACCGCGGGCTCAAGGCCGGACCGCTCTCCCCGCTGCCCTACGCGATCAGCTTCGGTCTGCTGCCGGCATTCGTCACGCTTGGCGGTGATCCGCCGATCTGGCCGCACTGGTGGATCATGACCGCGGCCGCCCTGCTGGGGGTTGGTGCGCACTTCGCCAACGCGCTCGCCGACATCGACGACGACCTGGCCACCGGGATCCGCGGACTGCCCGCCAGGCTCGGCGCCAACCGGGCCGCGCTGGCGGCTGCCGGCTGCCTGGCCACCGCGGGAGTGCTGCTGGCGGCCGGCTCGGGCACGGTGACCGAGCCCGCGGGTGCGGGCCTGCTCGGGATCAACCTGGTGCTGTCCGCGACCATCGCCGGGTGGGTACTCGCCGCGCCGCAGATCCGGTCGCGGGTGCCGTTCCGGCTGGCCATGCTGGTGGCGGTGCTGGATGTGGTGTTGCTGATCGGCGCCGGAGCAGCGAGCTGACCGAGCGTGATCTCTGGTCACGTCGGCCGCACTCGGTTCGTCAGTGCACATGAAGGGCTGCGATTCGAGGGAGGTGACCGCACCGTGGACGATCAGCTGGCCGAGCAGCTGGCCGAGCAGTTCGAGGCGCATCGGACCCATCTGACCGCAGTCGCCTTTCGCATGCTGGGCTCGCTCAACGAGGCGGATGACGCGGTGCAGGAGTCCTGGCTGCGGTTCAGCCGGGCCGGCACCGACGGCGTCGACAATGTCGGCGGTTGGCTGACCACGATCACCGCCCGGGTGTGCCTGGACATGCTGCGTTCGCGCAAGTCGCGGCGGGAGGAACCGCTGGACCCGCACCTGGCCGAGCCGATCAGGAGCGACGATCCGGAGACGGATCCGGAACAGGAAGCGGTGCTGGCCGACTCGGTGGGACTCGCCCTGCTCGTGGTGCTCGACACGCTGACTCCGGCCGAACGGCTTGCATTCGTGCTGCACGACATGTTCGCGGTGCCGTTCGACGAGATCGCGCCGATCGTGGGCCGGTCGCCGGACGCGGCTCGGCAGCTGGCCAGCCGGGCCAGGCGCCGGGTGCAGGGCGCCGATCCGGCGCACAATCCCGACCGCGGCCGGCACCGCGAGGTCGTGGACGCGTTCCTGGCGGCGGCCCGGGGTGGCGACTTCGGCGCATTGCTTGCCCTGCTCGATCCCGACGTGGTGCTCCGGGCCGACGCCGCAGCCGTGCAGATGGGCGCCGACGGCGAGCTGCGCGGTCCGCTGGCGGTGGCCAGCGCGTTCTCCGGGCGGGCCCGGGTCGCCCAGCTGGCCCTGATCGACGGGGCCCCTGGCGCGGTGTGGATGGTGGACGGCCGGCCGCGCGTGGTGTTCGCGTTCACGGTCGAAACCGGGAAGATCGTGGGCGTCGAGCTACTCGCCGACCCGGCTCGGCTCGACCGGCTGGACCTGGTGATGCTCAACGGTTAGTCGCCGGGCACTGCCGAGTGCCGGACGGCTAGGCGAGCAGGGCTGCCCGCGGCGGCCCGGCGGCGATCCGCTGCCGGACCTCGGCCATCCGCTCGGGTGCGTCGTGCGGCATCTCCCACCGGGTCTCCAACCACCAGGTGGCGCCGGCGTCGATCCACGGCGCAACGATCGCCGTCGCGGCGGCCGGATCGTCGGCCGGTGTCTCGCCCTCGGACACGACATCGAGATCAGCTCTGGCGCCGTGCTCGGCCAGCCACGCCCGCACCGCCTTCATGTCCTCCGGCCCCCCATCTCGATCGTTGAGGTTGTACTGCGGAACGATCCCGTCGCACCGCAAGACCCGGCGCATCGACTTTGGCTTGGGCCAGACCCCGACCACCCAGATCGGGATGCGCTGCTGCACCGGGCGACTCACCCGGGTCAGGTCGTCGCGCTCGCAGAAGTAGTCGTAGTGCCGACCGTGGTAAGCGGTCTCACCGGACCACAGCGCCCGGATCAAGTCGATCCCTTCATCCATCATCTCGGCTCTGGCGCGCAAGTCGGTCTCTTCGCCGGTCAACGGCAGGTCGGGGTTGAGCGCGCCCACGCCGACGGTCAGGATCGCCCGGCCGGCCGAGAGCTGGTCGAGGGTCGCGACCTGGCTGGCCACCTTCCACGGCCGGCGCCAGGACAGCGGGGTCAGCACGGTGCCCAGCCGCACCCGGCTGGTCGACGCGGCCATCGCGGCGAGCAGCGTCCACGCGTCGACTCCGTAGCCGGCCTCCCAGACGAACACGCCGTCCCACCCGGACCGTTCGGCCAGGATCGCCTGCTCGAGCTGCACGGGCGCGGTTCCGCCGGGCAGGATCACGCCATACTTCATCGCAGTGTCGGTCACCTGTCTGTGATATCAGCCGGGTCTGACAAGTTCGACCCAGACGGCACGGCGGAACGGCGGTCCGGCCACCGGGCACGGTGAGCCCGAACGTGTCGGCCGGTCGCGCATCGCTACGCTTGGTCGCCATCCGTCGGTTTCACAAGGAGTGTCTGGTCGTGATCCGTTCGCGCCGCCACGCCGGCCTGCTTGCCGCGCTCGTCCTGGCAACCTTCGCGGTCCTCGTCGGGTGCGCTACCCCGGACGAGGGTCGCAGCCTCGGCCCGAACCACCCCCACACCCAGGCCGGAGACATCGCCGTGCGGTCGGTCATGCTGGTCGCCTCGCCGGACAACCAGGACGCCAGCCTGGTGATGACGCTGGTCAACCAGGGCAGTGAGTCCGACGTGCTGCAGGCGGTGCGGGTCGGCCGGCTGGACCGGCCGGACGCCGGCCAGCAGGTGCCGGTCAGCGTGAACGTGCCGGCCGGCGGCGCGGTGAACGTCGGCTCCCCCGGGCAGCCCGCGGTCGTGCTGCGCGACATCGGCCGGCTGGCACAGCCGGGTGAGTTCGTCGACGTAGAGCTGCTGTTCGGCACCGCCGGCGAGGCCGCGGTCTCGTCGATCCTGCACCCGGCCACCGGGTTCTACGCGTCCTACGCCCCGAGCCCGCTGCCCAGCCCGAGCCCGACGCCTCCGACTCCGCTCCCGACCGGATCGGTCGGGCCGACTCCCAGCCCGACCTCGGCGCCGACGCCGTCACCCACCGAGCCGGCAACCGAGTCGCCGACAGCATCCCCGACCGGGACCGGAACTCCGAGCTGACCCCAGGGGGCCGCGTCCGCGGCCACGGACAGGGCCGGACTAGGGTGTGTCTCCCAAGTCTTGGTGGATGCGGGCGGCGATCCAGACGGCGTCCGGCAAGGCGAAGGAGGAGTCGATAGTGGAGCTATGGCGACT
>JAKEEW010000687.1 GCA_022616375.1 Sporichthyaceae bacterium | reverse complement strand
CGCTGGCGGATCAAGCCGCGTTTGATGGGTATCCCAGGGGTCGCCAACGTCGCCGTCTGGGGGCAGCGGGAGCAGCAGCTCCAGGTCCAGGTCGACCCCGACCGGCTGCGCGAGCGCGGGGTGTCGCTGACCCAGGTGATGGAAACCGCGGGGAACGCATTGTGGGTCTCGCCGCTCACCTTCGTCGAGGCGTCCACCCCCGGCACCGGCGGGTTCATCGACACACCGAGCCAGCGGCTGAGCATCCAGCACATCTCGCCGATCGTGACCGCCAAGGACCTGGCTCAGGTGGCGGTCCAGGACGCCGACGACGGCAACATCCTGCGCCTGGGCGAGATCACCCAGGTCGTGGAGAACCACCAGCCGCTGATCGGAGACGCACTGGTCAATGACGGTCCCGGTCTCATGCTCGTGGTCGAGAAGCTGCCGTGGGCCAACACCGCCGAGGTCACCCGGCAGGTCGAGGCCGCGCTTGACTCGATGCGGCCGGGTCTGGCCGGGATAGAGATCGACACCACCGTCTTCCGACCGGCGAGCTTTGTCGAGTCGGCAAAGGACAACCTCGGGACGGCGCTGCTCATCGGCCTGGCGCTGCTGACGGTCGTGCTTGGCGCGTTCCTACTGAGCTGGCGAGCCTTGCTGGTCAGCCTGGTCGCGATTTCGCTGTCCCTGCTGGCGGCCGGCCTCGTGCTCCAGCCGCGCGGAGCCACGTTCAATGCGGCGATCGTGGCGGGCCTGCTGGCAGCGCTCGCCGTGGTGATCGACGATGCAATCGTCGGCGTCGACGGCATCCGGCGAAGGCTCAGGCAGCCGAGCGAGCCGCCCGACTCGCCGGCGGCCGAGGCCGTGCTGACCCGCGCGTTCCTCGACGTGCGTGGGCCGCTCGGCTACGCGGTCGTCATCGCGGCCATCGCGATCCTGCCGGTGTTCGTGGTGGCCGGAGTGACCGGCGCGTTCCTGCGGCCGATGGCCATCTCCTACCTGCTGGCGATCTTGGTCTCGATGTTGGTCGCGTTGACCGTGACGCCGGCACTGTCGTCGCTGCTGCTCGCCCCCAGGCCGGAGGGCGAGGCTCCGGTCGCCGGGTGGTTGCAACGCCGATGGGACGCCTTCTTCCGCCGCATCACGGACCGATCCCACGCGGTGCTGGCGGTCACCGGACTGCTCACCGCAGCCGGCATCGCACTCCTGCCGCTGCTTGGTTCGTCCATGCTCCCGACGTTCAAGGAGCGGGATCTGCTCATCAGGTGGGACGGCGCGCCCGGCACGTCACAACCGGAGATGGCCCGGATCACCGAATTGGTCAGCCGTGAGCTGCGGTCCGTGCCCGGGGTCCGCAGTGTCGGAGCCCAGGTCGGGCGTGCGATCGCATCCGACCAGGTGGTCAACGTCAACTCCGGCGAGCTGTGGGTCGGCATCGACCCGGACGCCGACTACGACGCGACGCTGGCCTCGGTCCGGCAGGTTGTCAGCGGGTATCCCGGCCTCGACCGTGACGTGCTGACCTACCCGGAGGATCGGATCAACGCGCGAAGCACTCGGCTCGACCACGATCTGGCGATCCGCGTGTTCGGTCCGGAATTCAGCGTGCTGGCCAGCAAGGCCGACGAGATCCGTAAAGCGATCGGCACGATCGACGGCATCGCCCGGGCGCGGGTGGAGCCGCAGCCGCTCGAGCCGACGGTGGAGATCGAGGTCGACCTCGCCGCGGCCCAGCGGCACGGCATCAAGCCGGGCGACGTGCGGCGGGCCGCGGCCACCCTGGTGTCCGGTCTTCCAGTGGGCTATCTGTTCGAGGAGCAGAAGGTCTTCGAAGTTGTGGTGTGGGGGGCACCCGAGGTGCGGCAGAGCGTCTCTAGCCTGCGTGACCTGCAGCTGTCGACTCCCGAGGACAACTACGTCCGGCTCGGCGATGTGGCGGACGTCCGGATCAGGCCGGTCCCCAACGTGATCGAGCACGATGCGGTGTCCCGGCGGCTCGACGTGCTGGCAGACGTGCGGGGCCGCGATGTCGACGCGGTCATCGGCGACGTCGACAGGGTGATTAAGGGCATCGGGTTCCCGGTCGAGTATCACGCGGAAGTTCTCGATATCGGGGCGGGGCACCGGGCCACCCAGCAGCAGCTGCTGATCTACGCCGGCGCCGCCCTGGTCGGGATCTACCTGCTCCTCCAGGCCGGGTTCGGTAGCTGGCGGCTGGCCGCGGCGGTCCTGGCCATCCTGCCGATCCCGCTGCTGGGCGGCCTCCTGGCGGGCTTCCTTGCGGGTCGGGAGATCTCGCTGGGCGTCCTCGCCGGACTGCTCGCGGTGTTCGCCATCGCCGTGCG
>JAKEEW010000101.1 GCA_022616375.1 Sporichthyaceae bacterium | reverse complement strand
GGCCTGGCGCTGGATGTGCGCGCCGCTCGCGCGTACCTGGTGGACCGGGCGGGTTTCGGGCAGAACCGGATCATCTATGTGGGGGAGAGCCTGGGTTCGGCGGTCGTGACCGAGCTGGCCACGGAGCACCCACCGGCCGGGCTGGTGCTGCGCTCGCCGTTTGTGGACCTGGCTGCGGTGGGGCGCCATCACTACCCATTCCTGCCGGTGCGAGCGCTGCTGCGCGACCGGTTCCCCGTGGCGGATCTGGTCGGGTCGATCCGTGCGCCGACGATCGTCGTGTACGGTACGGCCGACACCGTGGTGCCTGCTGCGCAGAGCCGGGCGGTGGCCTCCCGGGCTGGCAATCTGGTCCGCCTGGTCGCCGTCGAGGGCGCCGACCACAATGACCGGGTGCTGCTGGACGGCGCGCAGCTCGTCGACGCCATCATCGAGCTGGCCGATCGTGTCCAGGGGTGAAGTCGCGCGACATCGCGCACCCAGCACTCTCATGCCTAATGGAGCGGACGTATCGATGAGCGGCTTGGCCGGCCGCCGGTCACGTGTGGGTCGAGGAATGACCTGCTTCGACCCCGGTGGAGCGCGTACAGCGGTGGTCCATCACGATGTGCGGATGGAGTTTGCTGAGGCCCGCCTTCCCGAACATGCCGACGAGATCGTTGACTTCGTGGTCACTCGTACCCCGAAACAGGACCGGGTGATCCTCCGCTCGGAGCTGAACCAGCAGACGGCGCGTAGCCTCCGTGTCCTGGTCGCCCGCGAGCCCGACGGCGCGCTGGCCGGCGTGGGCGTCGCGCGGGCCGCATCCAACCTGCCGGCGGGTGCGCTGTTGGTCATGGTGAGCACGGGCGCCGACCACGGCAGGCGTGGGCTCGGCTCGCATTTGTACGCCGCGGTACTGGCGGACTCGGACGACGAGATGACTCATCTGGTGGCGTGCGTTCTCGACGGGGATCAGACGTCCCTGGACGTGGCTCATCACTGGGGCTTCGAGGGCCAGCAGCGGTCGGTCACCACCTCCTGCGCCCTCACCGACGCGAT
>JAKEEW010000686.1 GCA_022616375.1 Sporichthyaceae bacterium | reverse complement strand
GGTCCACCAACCTGCGGGTGCGGCACCACCTTGGTATTCATCATGGGCGCTGGAGGTGCTCGCCAACGCTCCGAAATACCTCGCGATCATCCTCCCAAGCCATCCGGGTCGTAGGATCCGGCACTGGCGGGCAGTGGCGCACCGGGTCATCGACATGTGCCTACACCGCGAAGCCGTCGCATGCCGTGACCACCCCGCCGCCTAACAGCTCATAACAGAATGAGCTGGTTGTTCGGATGACCCGTGTTGCCCGATGTGGGACACTACTTGGGGTTGTCGCCGATCGCGGGGGGGACATGGCGATCTTCGAGGTTCCCGACGAGCTGTGGGCTCGCATCCAGCCGATCCTGCCGGTGACGCCACGGCGACGTCGCTGGCCGGGCCGCAAGCGGCTCGACGACCGGGCCTGCCTGAACGGCATCCTGTTCGTCCTGGTGACCGGGATCACCTGGGGGGATCTGCCCCAGCAGCTCGGCTACGGCTCCGGGATGACCTGCTGGCGGCGGCTGCGGGACTGGCAGGCCGCCGGCGTCTGGGATGCCCTGCACGCGCTGCTGCTGGCCGAGCTCCACGCCGCCTGCCAGATCGACTGGTCCCGGGTGGTGGTCGACGGCTCCCACGTGCGGGCCAAAAGGGGGATCCAGGGCAGGCGATCGGGCCAAGCCCGGTCGACCGCGGCCGGCCAGGCACCACCCACCACCTGCTGACCGACGCCGGCGGCATCCCGCTGGCGGTCACGATCACCGGCGGCAACCGCAACGACGTCACCCAACTGGTCCCGCTGCTGGACGCCATCCCACCCGTGCGTGGTCGCCGTGGCCAGCCTCGACGCAAGCCCGATGCGGTCTTCGGCGACCGGGGCTATGACCACGACAAGTACCGCCGGCTGCTCCGCCAACGGCGCATCCGACCGGTGATCGGCCGCCGCGGCACCCCGCATGGTTCAGGCCTGGGCACGGTGCGTTGGGTCGTGGAGCGGACCTTTGCCTGGCTGCATGCCTTCAAGCGGCTGGCGATCCGTTGGGAGTACCGCGCTGACCTGCATGAAGCGCTGGTCAAGCTCGCCTGCTGCCTGATCTGCTGGCGATGCTTGGAACGCTCATTCTGATTTCACCAGT
>JAKEEW010000100.1 GCA_022616375.1 Sporichthyaceae bacterium | reverse complement strand
CCGGCCGTCCGCGCCGGCGCGGGTCGTTAGGCGTCCTTCAGCTTGTCCTAGACCGGGTCGGCGGCGTTGTCGATGTGCTGGCCGTACGTGTTGCCGGTGGCGTCATCGGCGGCATCCGCGGCCTTGTCGACCAGCTGATCGGTCTTACCGGACGTTGCGGCCTCCTGCTTGGCCTTCTGGACCGCCTCGTTCACGGCTCCGTTCCGGCCGCTGACCGCCTGCTTGACCTTGTCGAAGATGCCCATGATCGCCCTACCTCTCGGAGGACCGGATGTCCCGGCACTTCCTACTGCGGTCGGGTGGTGCGCCGATACGGCCGGCCCCCGTTCGGGTGACATGCGCGACGATGGTGTCGCTATGAGCCAACCAGTGATCGCCGTAGTCGGTCCGACCGCGGCCGGGAAGTCCGACCTGGCCGTGGAGCTGGCGATCGCCCTGTCCGGCGAGGTGATCAACACCGATTCCATGCAGGTGTACCTGGGGATGGACATCGGCACCGCGAAGCTGACCGGCACCGAGCGCCGCGGGGTAGCGCACCATCTGCTCGACATCAGGCCGGTAACCCAGACGGTGACGGTCGCCGAGTTCCAGCGGCTGGCCCGGGACTGCATCGCCGAGCTGCACGAGCGCCGGGTGATTCCGGTTCTGGTCGGCGGATCCGGGTTGTACCTGCGCGGAGTGCTCGACGATCTGGAGTTCCCGGGCACCGACCCGCTGCTGCGCGCCAAGCTGGAAGCCGAGCTCAGCGACGTCGGGCCGGCCCCGCTCTACCAACGGCTGCGCGACGCAGATCCGGCCGCCGCGGAGCGGATCCTGCCGACCAACGGACGGCGGATCGTGCGGGCACTGGAGGTGATCGAGTTCACCGGCCGGCCGTTTACTGCCAGCTTGCCGAATCATCAATACGTCTATCCGAGCACCGTGCAGATCGGACTGGACGTACCGCGACCCGCGTTGGATCACCGGATCGCGACCCGGGTCGAGCGGATGTGGGCGCTCGGGCTGGTCGACGAGGTCCGCCGGCTGGAGGCTGCCGGACTGCGGAAGGGCCGTACGGCCAGCCGGGCGCTTGGCTACGCACAGGTGCTGCGGACGCTGTCCGGGGAGTGGACCGAAGAGCAGGCCATCGAGGAGACGATCAGAGCCACCCGGCGGTTCGCCCGGCGGCAGGACGCCTGGTTCCGGCGCGACCCCCGGGTGCACTGGCTTGCCTACGATCGCCCAGACCTGCTGCCTGCGGCGCTGGCGCTGGCCTCGGCCGTACGATCGGACGGGTGAGCAGCGTGTCCGCCGGAGCCAGCAGCGCAGCGATCGGGTTCGTCAAGGGGCACGGCACCGAGAACGACTTCGTGCTGCTGTTCGACCCGGAACGCGAGATCGACCTGACCCCGCAGCTGGTCGCGGCGATCTGCGACCGGCGGGCCGGGATCGGCGGCGACGGGGTGCTGCGGGTGGTGCTCGCCGCCACCGATCCGGAAGGCGCCCCGATGTCGGACCTGGCCCGCTGGTTCATGGACTACCGCAACGCGGACGGCTCGGTCGCCTCGATGTGCGGCAACGGCCTGCGGGTGTTCGCCCGCTACCTGGTGGACTCCTACCTGGAGCCGCCCGGCGAGTTCGTGGTGGCGACCCGCGGCGGGCCGATGCCGGTCCGGCTCGGCCCGGTCGGCGACGTCACCGTGGACATGGGACCGTTCGAGCTGTTCGATCCGGATGCGTTGACCGTGTCCGCGAACGGCCGGAGCTGGCCGGCGACCGCGGTCGCGATGCCCAACCCGCACGCGGTCGCGGTGGTCGCCGATCTCGCCGATCCCGGCGAGCTGACCCGGCCACCCGTGGTCAGCCCGGCCCAGCCGGACGGCGTGAACGTCGAGTTCGTCGTGGTCAAGGACGAGGCGCACCTGCTCATGCGGGTGCACGAGCGTGGCGTGGGGGAGACCCGCTCGTGCGGCACCGGGGCCTGCGCCGCGGCGGTGGCCCGGTCCGGCGGAAAGCCGGGCAGCACCGTGGTCGAGGTGCCGGGTGGGCGGCTGTCGGTCACCATCCGCACGGACCGGCATGTGGAGCTCACCGGGCCCGCGGTGCTGCTGGCCGAGGGCGAGCTGGATCCGTGGCAGCTCGTCGCGGCCAGATAGGGACCCGATGAGCTACCGGGTCCATCGGGTCACGGCGCAGGACTGGCCGGTGCTGAAGGTGTTGCGGCTGGCCGCGCTCGCCGATTCCCCGACCGCGTTCCAGGAGCAGTACACCGAGGCGGTCAGGTGGCCGGATGGGGAGTGGCAGTTCCGCGCCGAACGCGCGACCTGGGACACGAACATGCAGGTGCTTGCCGCGACCGGGCAGGGCGAGTGGGTCGGGATGATGAGCGCGTTCCGGCCCGAGGGCGAGGCCGGCCGGGCGTTGCTGGTCGGGGTTTGGGTGCATCCGGATCACCGTGGCCGGACCACCGGGGTAGCCGATCTGCTGCTCGACGCGGTGATCGGCTGGGCTCGGGACGAGGTCGCCGTCGATCAGCTCGATCTGAAGGTCACCGAGACCAACCACCGGGCGATCGCGTTCTACCTGCGCAACGGGTTCGAGCTGACCGGGCACAACGAGCCCTACCTGCTCGATGATTCGCTGCTCGAGCTGGGTATGTCCCGGAAGCTGGCCCCGGCGTAGGCCCGGCGTCCGCCTGGCGTCCGCACCTGCCACAGACCGGCGCGGCGATCATCAGCCGGAAACCGGGATGCCGCCGGGCCGGGGCCTGTGTCAGGCTTGATGGAGGCAGCACCCCAGCTGAGGAAGGCGATCAAGAATCCCATGACATCCGCGTACGACATCTCACCCAACGGTGAGCCGGAGCCGGGTCAGGACGCCTTCCCCGCGGATCTTGCCAGCTCGGATCACGACGGCTCGGGTCTGGACGGCTCGGGTCTGGACGGCGATGGCGAGCAGCTCGACCTGGCCGACCGGCAGGCGCTGCGCCGGGTCGCCGGGATGTCCACCGAGCTCGCCGACATCACCGAGGTCGAATACCGCCAGCTCCGGTTGGAACGGGTGGTCCTGATCGGGGTATGGACCGAAGGCACCGCCCGGGAGGCCGACAACTCGCTGGCCGAGCTGGCCGCGCTCGCCGAGACCGCGGGCAGCCAGGTGCTCGAGGGCCTGATCCAGCGCCGGGACAAGCCGGATCCGGCCACCTACGTCGGATCGGGTAAGGCCCGCGAACTGCGCGACATCGTGATCTCGTCCGGCGCCGACACGGTGATCTGCGACGGTGAGCTCACCCCCAGCCAGCTGCGCCAGCTCGAGGACGTGGTCAAGGTCAAGGTGATCGACCGGACCGCGCTGATCCTGGATATCTTCGCCCAGCACGCGAAGAGCCGGGAGGGCAAGGCACAGGTCGAGCTGGCCCAGATGCAATACATGCTGCCCCGGCTTCGTGGTTGGGGTGAGTCGATGTCCCGGCAGGCCGGTGGCCGGGTCGCCGGGGGCGGCGGGATCGGCACCCGTGGTCCGGGTGAGACGAAGATCGAGACCGACCGGCGCCGGATCCGCAACCGGATGGCCAAGCTCCGGCGTGAGATCGCCGAGATGGGCACGTCCCGGGAGACCAAGCGGCGCGAGCGTCGGCGCAACGCGGTGCCCGCGGTCGCCATCGCCGGCTACACCAACGCGGGCAAGTCGTCGCTGCTCAACCGGCTGACCGGCGCCGGGGTGCTGGTCGAGGACGCGCTGTTCGCCACCCTCGACCCGACCGTGCGCCGGGCCGAGACCTCGACCGGGCGCACCTACACGCTGACCGACACCGTCGGGTTCGTCCGGCACCTGCCGCACCAGCTGGTCGAGGCGTTCCGCTCGACGCTGGAGGAGGTGTCCGACTCCGACCTGGTGCTGCACATCGTGGACGGCTCGCACCCCGATCCGGAGTCGCAGCTGAGCGCGGTGCGCGAGGTGTTCGCCGAGATCGGCGCGGACCGGGTGCCGGAGATCGTAGTGATCAACAAGGCAGACATCGCCGAGCCGGATGTGATCGCGCGGCTGGTCCGACGCGAGCCGCACGCCGTCGTGGTGTCGGCACGCACCGGTCGCGGCATCCCGGAGCTGCTCGCCGCGATCGAGCGGGATCTGCCTCGGCCTCAGGTCAAGGTCGAGGTCGTGGTCCCGTATGCGTACGGCGGACTGGTCTCGCGGGTGCACGAGCACGGTGAGGTGCTGGCCGAAGAGCACACCGAGGTCGGCACCAAGCTGCTCGCCCTGGTTGAGCCCGCGCTGGCTGCTGAGCTCGAGCGCTTCACCGAGGACGTGCCGGCCCGCTAGCGCATCCAAGATCGCCGTTTCCATGATCTCTCTTCATGCCGACCTGGGCATTTGCCCCCAAGAGATCATGGAAACGGCGATCTTGGCGTGCGGCGCTAGGGTCACGCGCGTGCGGTGTCAGGGTCACGCGCGCCGCTAGGGTGCTGCGATGGACCGCGATCACCTGCGCGAGCTCGTCGACACCGCACTGCACGCGGTCGAGCTGGGGACGAAACGGCGGGACAGCGGGCCCGCCCCGGCGGTCGAGCCGGCCGAGCTGGCCAGGCGGGTGCGGGCCGTGCTCGCCGAGCCGGACGGCGTGCTTCCGGCCACCGGTCACGGTGAGATCGAGGCGCTGGCCAGCCTGACCGAGCTTTTCGCCACCGGATCGGTCGACCCCGCGCATCCGCTGGCCGCGGCGCACCTGCACTGCCCACCGTTGCCGGTCGCGGTGGCCGCCGACCTGGTCGCCGGCCTGCTCAACCAGTCGCTCGACTCCTGGGACCAAGGCCCGGCTGCGATCGCGATCGAGCGCGAGGTGATCCGGGCGCTGGCTGAGCTGGCCGGCCTCGACCCGGACCGGGCCGGCGGCGTGATCACGACCGGCGGGACCGAATCGAACCTGATGGGCCTGTTGCTGGCCTGCGAGGCCGGGCACCGGACGATCCTGTGCTCCGAGCACGCGCACTTCTCGATCCAGCGCGCCGCCGCCCTGCTCGGGCTCGGCCCGGATGCGGTCATCGCGATCCGCGCCGGCACCGACACCGGCCACCGGATGGACACCCGGGCGCTGGCCGCCGCACTGACCGGGATCGAGCCCGGCACCGCCACCGTGGTGGCGACCGCCGGCACCACGGGCATCGGCAGCATCGACCCGCTGCCCGAGATGGCCGCGCTGGCGGCCGAGCGGCGGGCCTGGCTGCATGTCGACGCCGCCTACGGGGGCGGCGCGCTGTTCTCCGATCGGCTCGCCCCGTTGCTGGCCGGGCTCGACCGGGCCGACTCGATCGCGCTGGATCTGCACAAGATCGGCTGGCAGCCGGTGCCGGCCGGCGTGTTCCTGGCCGCCGACGAGCGCCGGTTTGCGCCACTCGCGCTGAATGCCGGTTACCTCAACCCGGTCGACGACGAGGCCGCCGGCTACGACAGCCTGCTCGGCAGGTCGCTGCGCACCACCCGCCGGGCCGACGCCTTCAAGATCGCGGTTACCCTCCAGGCGGTCGGCCGGGCAGGTTTGGGAGATCGGCTCGATCGGTGCCATGACCTGGCCCGATACGCCGCCGGAGTGATCTCCGTTCACCCTCGGCTGAGACTCGCGGCGCAACCGGTGCTGACCACCGTCGTTCTCCAGTACGCGGCCGCGGCGGATCCGGACCGGATCAACGCGGCGCTACGCCGGCGGCTGCTCCGGGAAGGCCGGGCGGTCGTCGGGCGAACCGAGCTCGGCGGCGCGGTGTGGCTGAAGCTGACGTTGCTCAACCCGGACGCGACCGAGCAGGACATCGATGCGCTGGTCACTGCCGTGCTGGCAGCGGGCGACGCCGAGGTCACGGTGGGGGTACCGCCGGGGCCATAGGGGAGGGCACCAGTGAGCCTGGCCGATCACCTCACGATCGAGAACCTGCTGCGATCGTGGCTCAGGGAGACCGGCCCGGCCGAACCGGACGACGACGGCGTGTTGCGGCTCGATCTGCCGGTTGCCGGCACCAGGGTCGAGGCGGACGTCATCTACTGGTCGGCGACCGGGATGCACCGGTTTGCCAGCGTCCGGCTGCCCGGCGATGCCCGGATCGACGCCGCGACCCTGGCCGGGCTCCTCGGCCGCGAGGCTGCCGTCATGCACAGCCGCTCCGACGAACACGTCGCCGACCTGGTGGCCCGGGTCAAGGACTCGGTGCGGCGGACCGCGGCTCACATCGACGCGCGGCGGACCGATCCCGACCCGATCGGATCCGGCCCGGATGCGCAGCCGGACCGCTACCTGCTGGCCGAGCAGGCACTGCTACTCGGGCACCCGTTCCACCCCGCCCCGAAGAGCCGCATCCCGCTCACGACTCCCGAGGCCAGGCGGTTCTCGCCCGAGCTGCGCGGCCGGTTTCCGCTGCACTGGTTCGCGGCCGACCCCGCCGTGGTGGCCGGTGACTCCGCCCTGGACGACAGCGCCGAGGAGGTGCTGCGCGCGCTGGCCGGGCCGGAGCTCGCGGTGCCCGACGGCATGGTTGCGGTGCCGGTGCACCCGTGGCAGGCGCGTGATGTCTGCACCAGACCCGGCACCCAGCAGCTGCTCCGCAGCGGTGCGCTCAAGGATCTGGGCGAGGCCGGCCCGGCTTGGTATCCCACGTCCTCACTGCGCACGCTCTACCGGCCGGACGCGCCCTACCAGCTCAAGCTCTCGCTCGGGCTGCCGATCACCAACAGCAAGCGCGAGCTGCTCGGCAAGGAGCTGCAGCGCGGGATCGAGATCTACCGGCTGCTGGACGCCGGGCTCGGCAAGGAGCTGGCCACCACCCACCCAGGCTTCGTCATCGTCGGCGATCCGGCCTGGCTGTCGGTCGAGGGCGCGCCCGGCCTGGAGGTGGACATCCGGCACCTGCCGGCGGAACGCTCCGAATGCCTGGCCGGGCTGATCGCCGAGCAACCGGACGGCTCCCGGCTGGCCCACCTGCTCGGCGCGCTCCGCGCCCAGGCCGGCGGAAGGCGCCGGATCGGGGTCGACTGGTTCGAGCGCTACCTGCACGTCGTCGTGGTGCCGATCCTCTGGCTGTACGCCGAGCACGGCCTGGCCCTCGAGGCGCACCAGCAGAACACGCTGGTCCGGCTCGACCAGCACGGCTGGCCGACCGGCGGCGCCTACCGGGACAACCAGGGCTTCTACGTGGTGGCCTCGCGGCTGACCCACCTCGGCCAATGGTTGCCGAACGTCGGTCTGGCCAGCGACTCGGTCTGCGCCGATGCGGTGGTCGAGGAACGGCTCGGCTACTACCTCGGGGTCAACAACGTGCTCGGCCTGATCGGCGCGATGGGGGCGCAGGGACTGGCCGAGGAGTCCGAGCTGCTGCGGGTGCTGCGGACCGTGCTCGAGTCCCTGGGCCCGGGTTTCGGCGGGGCATCCCTGGTCGCACAGCTGCTCGACGCGCCGACGGTGCGTTGCAAGGCCAACCTGCTGACCCGGGTGGACGGCCTGGACGAGCTGGTCGGACCGGTAGCAACTCAGTCGGTGTATGTGGACCTGGCCAATCCGATCGCCGCCGCGCGCACCGCGCCGGACGATCTGACTGCAAGCAACGACGATGCCGCACCGAGCGGGGGCCATCTGCTGTGAACCGCTTCACCCTGCGCCGCCTGGACCTGGCCCGTGACCTGGGCCGGGTGCACCGGTGGATGAACGATCCCGAGGTGGCGCGGTACTGGGACCTGGCCGAGCCGGTCGACGAGGTGGCGGCCTACCTGTCCGTCCAGGCGGCCAGCGTGCACTCCAGCCCGTACCTGGGCTTCCTGCGCGAGGAGGCGATGAGCTACTGGGAGCTCTACCGCGCCGATCTCGATGCGCTGGCCAGGTTCTACCCGGCCCGGCCGCACGATGCCGGCGTGCACCTGCTCATCGGCCCGCCCGAGTACCGCGGCAAGGGGTTGGCCGCGCCGATGCTGCGCGCGGTGTGCGACTGGCTGTACCGCCAGGACGCGCTGTGCACCCGGGTTGTCGCCGAACCTGATGCGGACAACATCAGGTCGGTCCGGGCGTTCGAGCGAGCCGGGTTCGTGATGTCCGGCGAGGTTGTGCTGCCAGGCAAGACGGCGGCGTTGATGGTGCACGAGCGGGGGGATACCGATGTCGGCTGAGCGCGGTGCGTATGACCTGATCGGGGTCGGGGTGGGGCCGTTCAACCTGTCCCTGGCCGCGCTGGCCGACCCGGTCCCGGACCTCAGCGCGATCTTCCTCGACGCCAAGCCCGACTTCGCCTGGCATCCGGGCATGCTCATCGACGGGACCACCGTGCAGGTGCCGTTCCTCGCCGATCTGGTCAGCCTGGTCGATCCGACCAACTGGTGGTCGTTCCTGTCCTACCTGCGGGTGCACGGCAGGCTGTTCCCGTTCTACTTCTCGCAGCGCTGGCATCCGGGCCGGCGGGAGTACAACGACTACTGCCGCTGGGCCGCGCAGTCCCTGGACAGCTGCCGGTTCGGCTGGCGGGTGGAGGCGGTCCGGCCCAGCGGCGATCCGGGCTTCCTCGCGGTCGAGTGCGCGGAGCTCGCGACCGGCCGGACCGAGCGGCTGCTGGCCCGCAACCTGGTGCTCGGAGTCGGCACCGAGCCCTCGGTCCCACAGCCGTTCGCCGAGCTGATCACGCGCCACGGTGGCACCAAGCGGGTCTTCCACTCGGCCGACTACCTGGACTATCGCGGCGGTCTCGACGACGTGCGGGACATCACCGTGGTGGGCTCGGGGCAGTCCGGTGCCGAGGTGTTCCTCGACCTGCTGCGGGCCCAGGCCGACCGGGGTTGGCGGCTGCGCTGGCTGACCCGCTCGCCGGCCTTCGCGCCGATGGAGTACTCCAAGCTCGGGCTCGAGCACTTCACCCCGGACTACGTGCGCTACTTCCGGACCCTGCCGCAGTCGGTGCGGGATGCGGTGGTGCCGGCCCAGTGGCAGCTCTACCGGGCCATCGACGCCAACGCGATTGCCGAGATCTTCGACCTGCTCTACGACCGGGCGGTCGGCAACGCGCACCGGATCGCCACCCTGATGCCGCAGGTGGAGGTGCGGCAGGCCAGGGCGGTCGGGCTGGAGGAAGGGTTCGAGCTGGACTGCCGGCACGTCGAGCAGGGCCGGCAGTTCTCGGTCATCACCGAGGCCGTGGTGCTGGCCACCGGCTACGCGCCGCGCCGGCCGGACTGCCTGGCCCCCCTGGCCGAACACGTCGACTGGGACGGCTTCGGCCGCTACCAGGTCGACGACGACCACCGGGTCAAGCTGGGCGAGGAGATCGGCGCCGGGCTCTACGTGCAGAACGCGGAGCTGCACACCCACGGCGTCGGCAGCCCGGACCTGGGTCTAGGCGCCTACCGGGCCGCCCGGGTGCTGAACGCGATCTCCGGCCGGACCGTGTACGAGCTGCCGAAGCGGGTCGCGTTCACCAGCTTCGGCGTGGGGAGCTGAGCGGCCGTGGCGGCACATCCCGACCCCACGCTCGGTCTGCCGGCCGAGCTCAGCCCGGCGGCCTGGGAGCGGGCCAGCCGCGCGTTGCTGGCCAAGGCGATCGGTGAGCTGGCCTACGAAGGTCTGCTGACCCCGGTCCCTGACCAGGTCGAACCGGGCACGGACACCGGCTATGTGCTGGTGCTCGACGGTGGCGCGCGTTACGAGTTCCTGGCCCGCCGCGGCGGGTTCGGCGGGTGGCGGGTGCACCCTGACTCGCTGCGCCGCAACGGGGAGCCGGCCTGCGACGTGCTCGAGTTCGTCCTGGACGCACACGACACGCTCGGGCTGGCCGGCGACACCGCGGGTCACCTGGTCCGCGAGCTCACCGCGACGCTGATCGCGGACTGCCGGCACGACCTGGCCAGGCGGCTGCCGGTGTCGGCGCTGGCCGAGCTGTCCTATGCCGAGCTCGAGGGCCACATGACCGGGCACCCCTGGCTGGTCCCGAACAAGGGCCGGCTCGGCTGGTCGGCGCTGGACGGGTTGAGGTATGCACCCGAGGCCAGGCGCGCGTTCGAGCTGCCCTGGCTCGCGGTGAGCACCGGCATCGCCGAGTACCGGGGGATCGCCGAGCTGCCGGCCAGCCGGCTGTATGCCGAGGAGCTGGACGCGCCGTCCCGGATGCGGTTCACCGCCGAGCTGCTCAGCCGTGGTCTCGACCCGGACGGCTACCTGTGGCTGCCGGTGCACCCCTGGCAGTGGGACGAGGTCGTGGTGCCGCTGTTCGCCACCGAGCTGGCGCACCGGCGGGTCGTGCCGCTCGGCGAGGGACCGGACCGGTTCCTGCCGCAGCAGTCGCTGCGCACCCTGACGAACCTGACCACGCCGATCCGCCGGCACGTCAAGCTGCCGCTGTCGGTGCTGAACACCCTGGTCTGGCGGGGGTTGCCGACCGAGCGGACGCTGGCCGCGCCGGCGGTCACCGCGTGGGTGCTCGGGCTGCGCGACGGCGACCCGTTCCTGGCCGACGAGTGCCGGGTGTCGCTGCTCGGCGAGGTGGCCTCGGTGACCGTGGCCCATCCCTACCTGGAGCGGCTGCCCGGCGTCCCCTACCAGTACCGGGAGCTGCTCGGGGCGATCTGGCGCTCCCCGATGGGGGCCGAGCTGGAGCCGGGCGAACGGGCCAGAACGCTGGCGTCGCTGCTGTACGTGGACGGGACCGGGCGCGCGTTCGTGACCGAGCTGGTTGCGCGGTCCGGGCTGACGCCGCGGGAGTGGCTGGAGCGGCTGTTCGGCGCGATGCTGCCGCCGCTGCTGCATTTCCTCTACCGCTACGGCGTGGTGTTCTCGCCGCACGGGGAAAACGCGATCGTCGTGTACGACGAGACCGACACGCCGATCCGACTCGCGGTCAAGGACTTCGTCGACGACGTGAACGTGGCCGCCGCGCCGCTGCCCGAGCTGGCCGGGATGCCGGACGAGGTCGCGGCGGTGCTGCTGCGGGAGCCGCCCCAGTTCCTCTGCCAGTTCATCCAGTCCGGGCTGTTCGTCGGCGTGTTCAGGTATCTGGCCGACCTGAGCGAGACCCAGCTCGGCGTGTCGGAGGCCGAGTTCTGGGGTCTGGTGCGCGCCGAGATCCTCGCCTACCAGGATCGGTTCCGGGCCACGCTGGCCGACCGGTTCGCGCTGTTCGACCTGCTCGGACCGGATCTCGAACGGCTGTGCCTGAACCGCAACCGGTTGCTGCTCGACGGCTACCGTGATCGGCCCGAGCGGCCGCACGCGGCCGTCGAAGGGCGGATCCGCAACCCCTTGCACGAACCGGCCGCGGGCGCCGCCGCAAAGGTGCCCGCACCCGGCCTGGGTAGCCGGTCGGCTGTGTCAAGCTAGGCCGCGTGCCTGCGTCCGTCTCCGACCTGCTCACCGCCGCGGTAGCCGCGATCGGCGGTGCCGAGCGAACCGGTCAGGTGCAGATGGCCGGCGCGGTCGCGGACGCGATCGAGACCGGCGACCACCTGATCGTGCAAGCCGGGACCGGGACCGGGAAGTCGCTGGCCTATCTGGTGCCGGCGCTCGCACACGGCGACCGGGTCGTGGTCGCGACCGCCACGATCGCATTGCAGAACCAGCTGGTCGGGCGCGATCTGCCGCGCCTGGTCGAGGCGGTCTCGCCGTTGCTTTCGCGCGCGCCGCGGTACGCCATCTTGAAGGGCCGGCGGAACTATCTGTGCCGGCAGCGGCTGCACGACGGGGTGCCGGACGAGGAGCAGGACACCCTGTTCGATCCGAAGCCGGCCTCGGAGGTCGGCAAGCAGGTGATCCGGCTCCGGGAGTGGGCCGAAGGGACCGAGACCGGCGATCGCGACGAGCTGATCCCGGGGGTCGACGACCGGGCCTGGTCGCAGGTATCGGTGACCGCAAGCGACTGCCTGGGCGCGCCCCGGTGTCCGTTCGGCGACGAGTGCTTCGCGGAGCTGGCCCGGGAGCGGGCGGCCGGGGCCGACATCGTGGTCACCAATCACGCCCTGCTCGCGATCGACGCGCTGGAACCGTTCCCGGTCCTCGGCGAGCACGGTGTCGTCGTGGTGGACGAAGGTCACGAGCTGGTCGACCGGGTCACCAACGCGGCCACCGACGAGCTGCGGGTAGCGATGATCGAGCGGGCGGCCCGGCGGTCCGGCCGGTACGTGAAGGACACGCTGGTGAACGGGCTGGTCGCGGCCGGCGCCCGGTTCGGCCTGGTGCTCGACGGGGTGCCGCAGGGCCGGCTGGACACGTTGCCGCAGGAGCTGGTCGAGGCGCTGGTCGGGATCCGGGACAGCGCGCACCCGGTGATGACCGCGCTGGCCGCCGAGGACCGCGACCGGTCCGACCAGAAAGCCGAGGCCAACCGGCGGCGGGCCCGGACCGCCGCGCAGGAGGTGCACGAGGTCGCGGTGCGCCTGCTCGAGCACAACGACTACGACGTGGCCTGGTGCGAGGTCGGCAACGACCGGCGCGGGGCACTGCGGGTGGCACCGCTGTCGGTGGCCGGGCTGCTCAGGGAGGCGCTGTTCAACGACCGCACCGTCGTGCTGACCTCGGCCACCCTCGCGCTCGGCGGCACGTTCGACGTGATCGCCCGGCAGGTCGGCCTCCCGGTCGCGGCCGGACCGATCGCGGGTGGGCCGGTCGCGGGTGGGCCGGTCGCGGGTGGGCCGGTCGCGGGTGGGCCGGTCGCGGGTGGGCCGGTCGCGACGGCCGAGCCCGCGGTCGAGGCGGACAATCCGTCGGGTGCTGACGCTGGCAAGGAGCTGCGCTGGCAGGGTCTGGACGTCGGCTCCCCGTTCGACTTCGGCCGGCAGGGCATCCTCTACGTCGCCCGGCATCTCCCGCCGCCGGGCCGGGACGGGTCCGATCCGCGCGCGCTGGCCGAACTGATCGAGCTGATCGAGGCCGCCGGCGGTCGCACCCTGGGATTGTTCTCCTCGCACCGGGCCGCGGTTGCCGCGGCCGCGATCGCCCGGGATCGGCTGAAGGTTCCGGTGCTGCTGCAGGGCGAGGATTCCACTGCCCAGCTGGTGACCCGGTTCGCGGCCGACCAGGAATCGTGCCTGTTCGGCACGCTGTCGCTGTGGCAGGGCGTGGACGTGCCGGGCTCGGCGTGCCAGCTGGTCGCGATCGACCGGATCCCGTTCCCACGCCCGGACGACCCGGTCCGCTCGGCCCGGCAGAAGGCGGTCGACGAAGCCGGCGGAAACGGGTTCCTCACGGTTGCAGCCGCTCACGCCGCGCTGTTGCTCGCCCAGGGCGCCGGCCGGCTGATCCGGGGGAGCGCCGATCGCGGCGTGGTCGCGGTGCTCGATCCGCGGCTGGCCACCGCACGTTACGCCGGGTTCCTGCGGGCCAGCCTGCCGAAGTTCTGGTACACCACCGACCCGGCCCAGGTGCGCAGGTCGCTGGTGAACCTGGCGACTGCCGCGGCCGGCGCCGGCTAGTCGGGGACGGCGACCACCGCGTCGACCTCGACCAGGAACTCCGGCCGGACCAGCGCGGCGACCTGCACCAAGGTGCTTGCCGGATTGGGCAGGTCGCCGAGGGCGGGCCGGATCACCCGGTTCCTGACCTCTCTGATGATCTGCACGTCTTTGACGTCAAGGAGATACCAGCCGAGCTTGAGCACGTCCGGCCAGTCGGCGCCCATGGACTTGATGATCCGATGCAGGTTGGTCAGCGCCTGCTCGGTCTGTACGGCCAGGTCGCCGATCCCGACCACCTGGCCGTCGGTGTCGAGCGCGATCTGCCCGGAGACGAACGCCAAGTGCCCAGACGCGGTGACCGCGTGTGAGTATCCGGGTGGCGGCGCCAGGCCGCTCACCGCGGTGATCCGATCGTGTACCGGCACGGACTCCCTCTCGGTCGTGATCCGCAGGGTCAGACCCGGCGCAGCACCGCCACCACCCGACCCAGGATGGTGGCCTCGTCGCCGGGAATCGGCTCGTAGGCGGGGTTGTGCGGCATCAGCCAGACGTGGCCGTCCCGGCGCTTGTAGGTCTTGACGGTCGCCTCGCCCTCGATCATCGCGGCCACGATGTCGCCGGCCTCGGCGGATGGCTGCTGCCGCACCACGACCCAGTCCCCGTCGCAGATCGCGGCGTCCACCATGGAGTCACCGACGATCTTGAGTAGGAACAGCTGCCCAGTGCCGACGATCTGCTGCGGAAGCGGGAACACGTCCTCGATCGCTTCCTCGGCGAGGATCGGCCCACCGGCGGCGATCCGGCCGACCACCGGCACGTAGGACGCCCGCGGGCGCACATCATCCGGCAGCGTGTCGGCGCCGTAGCCGACCGGCTGGCCCGGCTCGCCCTCGGCGTCGGGCATCCGCACCTCGACCGCGCGCGCCTGGTTGGGATCCCGCCGCAGGAAGCCCTTGCGCTCCAGCGCGGACAGCTGATGGGAGACGCTGCTGGTGCTGGTCAACCCGGCTGCCTCACCGATCTCGCGCATGCTCGGCGGGTAGCCGCGCCGCTCCACGAAGTCCTTGATGACCTCGAGAACCCGGCGTTGCCGCGGGGTCAGACCACTGCCGTCGGGCGGTCCGTCCGGGAATGCGTGAACTTCGGCGCCTGCCGAGCTACCAGTCGCGTCGGCGTCGGCCGACGGCGGGCCCGCTGACCTGGGTGGCTGGGTCACGGTCGGCCCCTCTCAATGATCGACTCCGGTGGGGAAGTGATCCACTTCTCGCCCCGAACGGTAGCCCTCTTTCGATCCCGATTCAAACACCTGTTCGAGTGTCGCTCGATTTTGTCAGTACCTGGGTGTAGAACTTCGTACTGACGTTCGATCGAACAGCTGTTCGAGGTCAGGGCTGGAATACGCCAGCTTGGAGCAAAGGCACCAGCGCAGAGGCACGACGGAGGTTGCGATGGCACAGATCGTGATGTCGCCGGGAGGGAAGACCCGGCGGGCAACGCCCCGCTCCGATTCGGCGCGGCCGACCCTCGTGCTGGTCACGTCGCCGCCGGAGCACGACACGCCGGCCGGCATGGCGGACGCGGCCGGATTGCCGGCCCAGGTCCCGGTCCCGCCGCTCGAGCCCGACTCCGCCGATGGCCGTCGCATCGTGTTGCGGGGCTCGGTGCGGGCCGAGCAGCT
>JAKEEW010000099.1 GCA_022616375.1 Sporichthyaceae bacterium | reverse complement strand
GCGGTAGCACGCACGGGGACAGGAACGACACCACCCCGCCGAGAAACACCGCGGCGTAGGAGACCTCGGTCACGGTCACGGTGGGCCTGCTCGCAGCGAGCCACGACCCGGTCGGCGCTTTCACCCCTGGCCGGCTGTGGGCCGAGGATGAAGTCCCTCAGCTCCTGGACCGTGCCGGCGCCGACCTGTTGGGACAGGTAGATTCCGCCCGGTTTGAGCACGCGGGCAACCTCAGGCCAGAACACCACGGTCGGATGCCGGCTGGCCACGAGATCGAAGGAGCCGCCAGCGAACGGGAGCGCCGCATCGTCGTCAATCTCGGCAACCCGTGCGGCGAATGCAGCTAGGTTGCGTCGTGCCAGCTCAGCGTTTGGAGGCCAGGACTCGGTCGCCGCCAGCACGGCGGGCACCGTAGCGGCCCGGGCGAGCGCCTCGGCGAGGACCTCCCCACCGCCGGTTTGTACATCTAGGGTCGCGGAGCTGCCCGCCAGCCGGTCCGCGAGCATCCGTGAATAGCCCCAGGGTGGGCGCTGCTCGGTGGCTCGGCCCTCGAACCAAGAGAAGTCCCAGCCCTCAACCGGCACCGACTCGGCCTCAGCGAGCAGATCGTCGAAACCCAGCGACGCGATCACGGGGGCAAGTCTGGGATCCGGTCAGGCGATGTGCAACCCGATATCCGAGGTGCCAATCATCCGTCGCGGTTACACGACCGCCAGGAGGTGGTCACGGTCCTTCAGGTGGTTGGACTGCCGACGAGGCGGCCGTTCTCGGCTGTAGGCGACGCGGCTGGTCGTCCGGATCAGCCGGTCGGTCGCGCTGATGTTCGAGGCGCCACGCGAGGGCAAGCAGGGTCAGGAGGACCATCGCCGGGCCGGTGGTATGTAGGAACACCTCGGTGTCGTATCCGGGGAAGATTCCGGCTCCGGAGTACAACAGCTGTTGAAGCTCGCTGAAGAAGATCACGGACACCGGTAGGGCGAGCACCAGGGCCGCCCGCCGAGCCGCCGGGGTGGCCACCCGGAAGGCAACCTGACCGACCAACAGAGTGCCGATAGTGAAGAGCAGCCACGCCGGGGCCATCCCGCCGTCCTCCCACAGGCCGGTGTCGGGATTGCCACGGTAGAGATTGCCCAGGACGGTGACCTCGGTGACGGCCGCGGCGATCATGGCTGTTCCGGCGACCAGCCGGATCACGGCGGCCCGGCCCAGGAGCGCGCGACCGCGGGTCGCTCCCGGAGAGAATGTGAGCGCGGCGGCGGCAACCACCGCGAGCGCGAACCATTCGGGATGGTTGTCGGGTCCACCGACGAAGCCGAGCTCCGTTCCGAGTTCGCCGAACAGCGGCAGCGCAACCCCGGCAACCCAGCCGAGGCTCGCCGCGGTCCGGCGGATTCCTGCGAGGGCGAGTACGGCCACGACTGGCCAGACTGCCCACGGGATGACCCAGACATACAGCGCCCACCGGCCCAGGCTGTGCCCGATGGATGGGTGCGTCACGATACCGACGGCCTCGACGGCCCTGAGACAGAGCACGAGCGGGGCGACCACGCTGACCAGGGCGAGCGCATCGCCCCAGCTCGGGTCCGCCGCCTGCAGCGCGCGGCGCCACCTGATCCGTACCGCGCTCGCCAGCCGGTCGGCCGTCTCGCGCAGGCCGGGCCGGCGCTGGTCCGGCTTTGCGGCCGTCGGTAACACCCCGAGGTGCGCCGAACGTATCGTTTCGCTGCTGGCCTGGTAGCGCCACAGCTCGGGCGCGGCCCGCAGCAGGACTGCGACCGTCAGTATGGTGAGCACGCCGCCGATGCTGATTGCCCAGCGGGCGCCGAGCACAGCACCGCCGAAGCCGTGCAGCAGGTTGGCCAGTTGTGGACCGCCCATCAGGACAACGGTGAGCGAGCCCTGGATCCGGCCGCGCAGCGCGTCATCGGTGTACGCCTGAGAGATCGCGTTGCGAGAGGTGCTCAGCACGAAGTTGACCGCACCACCGACAACCAGCGCCAGCAGTGCGATCCAAAGGTGCGCGGTCAGCCCGAGCAGCACCACACAGCCGCCCCAGGCCATCGCGGCCGAGGCCATGAGCGCGCCGTGCCGTTTTACCCGGCTGAACGTTCCGGACAGCAGCCCGGCGATGAGGACCCCCGCCGGGTATGCCGCGAACAGCAGGCCAAGCTCGAATCCGCCGCCGGCTGGACCGCCGTAGGTGCGCTCGGCCAGCTCAGGGAAGAGCGCTACCGGCAGTGCAAGGACCATCGCGGCCAGATCCACGGCGAGGAGTGCGACCAGCAGCCGGTGGCCGGCGAGATATCGGAAGCCGTCGCCCAACTGACGCAAGGTGCCGCTCATGCGGAAAGTCTGCGGACCCACCAGCGGCGGCATCGCCGGCAGCTTGGCCACCGCCCAGAGCACGACGCTCAGTGCGAGCGTGTCGAGCAGGTAGAGCGTGCCCAGGCCGATGACCGGGATCAGCACACCAGCGAGCAGCGGGCCGACGACAGCGCCGGTGTAGCGGGTGAGCGAGCTGAGACTGTTGGCGGCCACCAGCTGGTCGGTTGGCACCACTCGGGG
>JAKEEW010000685.1 GCA_022616375.1 Sporichthyaceae bacterium | reverse complement strand
GCCCAGTTGGCCGTTGCCGTTCCGGCCCCAGCAGTGAGCCGCGCCGCTGGTCGCGATCCCGCAGGTGTGAGTCGCGCCGGCGCTCAGCTGGAGGAATCTGAGCCCAATCCCGGCCTGGATGGGTACGAGGTAGGCCGTGGTCGTCCCGACGCCGAGCTGGCCGGCGTTGTTCCCTCCCCAGCAGTACCCCGTCTCAGTGGTCGTGCGGCCGCAGGTGTGGCTGAAGCCCGCGCTGAGTGAGGTAAAGCTGAGCGGGATAGCCTGGTTCACCGCAGGCGCGACGGCGGTCGGGCGCCCACTGTGGTTGGTGGTGCCATCACCCAGCTGGCCCCCGTGCCCCCAGCAATAGGCCAGGCCCTCAGGTGTGAGGCCGCAGGTATGCTGCACACCAGCCGTCACGGATTCGAACACGAGCCCGCCGGCCACCGGCACCGGCCGCGTGCGGTCCGTCGTGGTCTCGTCCCCCAGCTGGCCGAAGTTGTTGAAGCCCCAGCAGAAGGCGGCGCCCTCGGTAGTAACGGCGCAGGTGTGCTCGGGGCCTGCGCTCAGCTGGGCGAACGCGATGACACTCACGGCGGCGCTGCCCTCCACCGATTCGCTGGTGGCGGTGATAGTGGCCTCGCCGGGGCCCGCGGCGAGCACGAGCCCGGTCTCGGGATCCACCTCCGCCACGTCCCCATCGCTGCTGGTCCAGCTGACTGCCCGACCGGTCAGCACGGTGCCGTCCTCGGCCCGGGTCTCGGCCACCAGCCGCACCGTCTCGCTCACGATCAGGATGTCCTCGGCGGGCGCTACCACGACCGAGGCTACCGACTGCGACCCTCCCGGGTCCGGCGGTCCGTCCGTCGCAGGACCGGTGACATCTTCGCCGCCGCCTCCGCCGCAGGCGGCCAGGAGGCTGGCACTCGTCACCAGGCTCGCAAGCGTGGCGCGCATATGGCTCCCCTCGATCACTCGATGTAGATGAGCTCGACTGCTGCGCCCGCCGTGGCGATCCCCACCCGGCCGGCGCCGTCCACAACCAGATCGGTGCTCGACCGGAAGTCGGATTGGATCTCGGTCTCCACCGCTTGCCAGTTGAAGGGTTCGGTGCAGCCGGTGACGCAGGTCGCGTACTTGAGGCGCCGGTCACCCTGGTGGCTCACGTGCACCCGGTCGAACCCATCCACCGCGATCGAGGTCCGCCCCTGGCTGGCGCCGGCCGGGTCCACGATGAGACTGCGCCAGTTGCCCGCGGTCGCGCAGCCTCTCGGGCAGGTCGCGTACTT
>JAKEEW010000684.1 GCA_022616375.1 Sporichthyaceae bacterium | reverse complement strand
TCGAACCCGGCCTCGAACTCCTTGGTCCGCTCCGGCCGCAGGTTTCCAGCCTGGGTGGTGTCGCTGTACAGCCCGCCGAACCCGCCCTGCGTCGCGGTCAGGTTAGTGCCCCATTCGTCGATGTAGGTGCCGCCGCTCAGGAAGGTGAAGGCCGTGAGGTACGGCTGCGGCTGGGTGCCCACCTCGCCGTACGCCGCGCGCAGCTTCCCGTAGCTCAGCAGGCCGCCGAAGTCACCGCTGGCCTTGGTGAACTGCCACGCGGCGCTCGCGCTGGGATACCATGCGCGTTGGTTCTCGCTCGAGAACGTCGACGCGCCGTCGTACCGGAGGCCGGCTTTCAGGAAGAGCTGGTCGGCCACGTCGAAGGTGGCCTGCCCGAAGTAGCCCTCGATCCGGACCTTGGTCTCCTGGTCGATCGGGGGCAGCTGGCTCGCCGTGTTGGTGAGCGTGAATGGCTCGGCCGACAAGAGGATGTTGCCCACGCCGCCGAGGATGCGCTGGCTGCGCGTGTTGAGGTTTTGCCCCAGGGTGACCGTGCCGCCGAGCTTATCGCTCAGCCGGTAGGTCGCCGTCCCGGTCAGGTTGTGGTCCAGCTGGTGGTTCACGATGTCGAGCTTGATCACCTGCCCGAGCGGGTTCGGGATGTTGGACGAGGTCTGCGGCTGGCCTTGCAGCCGGTCGTCGCCCGAGTAATCCACCCCGAGCGTGTAGTTGAACCGTAGCCAGGTGAAGGGCGTCCAGTCGGCATTGACGTTGCCGATGACCCGGTCGGCGATGGCGGTGCTGACCGGCACGTTCGCCGTAAAGAACGGGTTGTCGTAGCCACGGCTCAGGTTCACCGAGCTCGGCGACGGGTTGGGGAACCGGTACGACCGGTGGATTCCGTCCTCACTCAGGTACTGCCGGTTGTCGAAGTCGGGCGCGCTCCGCCAGCTCCCCAGGAACACCCCGCTGAAATTCGAGCCTTTCTGCAGGAAGTCGCCGTCGGCGTTCGAGTAGGCCACGTTCCCGCCGATGGTAAAGTTGTCGCGCACCCGGTGGGAGCCGTTGAGCCGGACCGAGATCCGCTCGTAGTTGTTGCGCGGCCCGACGATCGACCCGTTCTGGTAGGTGTAGCCCCCCGAGAGGTAGAACAATGTCCGGTCGGTGCCACCCGAGATCGTGAGCGTGTTGTCGGTGGTGATACCGGTATCGAACATCTCCCGCGCGTGATCGTAGGTCGGCACGTTCGGCCCGAGCTCGGGGCCCCAGCTATCCGACGTGGCCTCGCAGTCGATGAGGGCAGGGTCGGTGCTCGGCACGCACGGATCGGCGATGCCCCCGCTGCCGAGCCCGTAGCGGCGCTGGAGTTCGGGGAAGCGGAATGTCTCATTGAACGACAGATTCGACCGCAGCGAATAGGACGTGGTGCCCGGCCGGCCCCGCTTGGTCGTGATCAGCACCACGCCCTGCCCGGCACGCGCGCCGTAGATGGAGCCCGCTGCGGCGCCCTTCAGGATCTCGATGGATTCGATGTCGGCCGGGTTCAGGTCCGATGCCCGGTTCGGCGACGTGGTGCCCTGCTGGTTGCCGAACCCGGTGCCGTCGAAGGTCGTGGTGGTGACCGTGGAGTTGTCAATCGGAATCCCGTCGACCACGAACAGCGGATCACCGGTCCCGCCGAGGGTGTTGGGTCCGCGGATCCGGATCGCCGTGTTGGCCCCGGGGTCGCCCGCGGTGGAGACGATCTCGACGTTGGGCGCCTTCGCCGCGAGCGCGTTGACGATGTTGGTCTCGTTGCTCTTCTGGATCAGCGCCGAATCCACGTTGTTGCGCACGCTGCCGAGCTTCTCGACCTCGAGGCTCGTGCCGGCGCCGGTGACCACCACCTCGCCGAGCTGGAGTGGATTCGGGCTCAGGGAGAAGTTCTGCGCCGACTCGCCCTCGGCGAGCGTTATGTCACGGGTGGCGGGTTTGTAGCCGATCGCCCGGACCGACAGGGTCACCTGCTGCCCCTGAACGCGGGCGCCGGGGATCGTGAGCACGTATCGGCCGTCCGCCCGGGTGGTCGAGCCGAAGCCGATACTGGGAATCGCCACGGTGGCGCCGGCGAGCGGCTCGCCGTCCTCGCGCGTGACCTGCCCCGTGATGGCGGCGGGTTGCTGCGCGATGGCGGTGGCGGGGGCCAGCAGCAGCGCCGCAAGCGACAGAATCCGACGATACGAAAGCGTCATGCGTCCTCCTTACCCAGGGTGGGATGGGCGGGTCAGGTGGGCAACCGCCGCGGCGCGGGCCGCGCCGGCGGGCGTTCCGGATTGCTCGGGGACGGCGATGGGTCGACGGCTCAGCATACCGCGCACTGGACCGACCGTCAAGAAATGGCCGTGAGCGTTGCGCAGGGCAACGGGGGTGGATCGCAACGTATCCTGCGAATGTGCCAACGGTCGCTGCCGACGTCAACCGACCGGGCAACCATGTTGCCGCATGCGCAACGTCCGTCTGGCGGCGCCGAGCCGCGACGGGTATCCTCTCGCCATGCCGAGTAGCGCGCGGCCGGTCCACTCGGTGGGCAAGGCGATCCAGATTCTCGAGCTGCTCGAGCGGCATCCGGGCAGCCTCGGCGTCGTGGAGATCGGACGGCGGCTCCGGCTCCACAAGAGCACGGTGTCGCGGCTGCTCGCCACGATGGCCCGCCACGACCTCGTCGCCCGCGACGAGCTCAGCGGCGCGTTCCGCCTGGGCAGCGCCCTGATCGCGCTCGGCAGCACCGCGCTCCGCCAGTTCGACATCCGCGCCGTCGCCCGGCCCGCGCTTCAGCGGCTGGCCCAGCGCACCCGGGAAACCGTCGAGCTCGGCGTGCTCGAGAACGGCCGGCTGGTGGAGATCGACGTGATCCTGAGTCCGCAGGCGATCAGCCACCGCGGCCTGCTCGGCCGGAGCTATCACGCGCACTGCACCGCGCTGGGCAAGGCCATCCTCGCGGAGCTGCCGCTCGCCGAGTGCCGGCGGCTCCTCGGCACCCGGCTCCAGCGGTGCACGCCCCGCTCGATCACCGAGTGGGAGCGGCTGGACCTGGAGCTCGCGGGCGTGCGGCGGCAGGGGTTCTCGGTGAACGTCGAGGAGCTGGAGCCCGGACTCGTGTCCGTGGCCGCGCCGATCTACCGCGCGGACGGGCACGTGGCCGCCGCCGTGTCGGTGTCGGGGCCACTGTTCCGGTTTCCGGCCCCGCGCATCAAGGAGTACGGCCAGTACGTCCGCGAGGCGGCCGGCGCCGCGAGTCTGGTGCTGGGCCACCGGAACGGGACGTCGGTCGGGTAACGCGCCGCGACG
>JAKEEW010000683.1 GCA_022616375.1 Sporichthyaceae bacterium | reverse complement strand
TCGGTGCCGCCGAACTTCTGCACCACCGTCCACTCCTTCTGCCGGAAGGTGGGCGGCACGATGAAGCCGCCGTTGTTCTGGTTGATCGGCTGCGGGCCGAGCGGCGACGAGGTGAGCTCGAGACGCGACACCTGCGCCTGCCCCTGGCCGTCCTGGTGCGCCACGAACACCGCGCCCACCGCGCTGCCCGGGTCGGCGAGCAGCTTCGCCGGCCGCCGGAAGGTGGCGTTGGGCACGATGCCGATGATGTCGTTGAAGCCCACGCCGTTCACACCGTCGGGGCCCGACTCGTACACCGCGATCGTGCCGTTGGCGTTGAGGATATAGCCGAAGTACACCTGGCTCAGGTGCCCGGTGAGCTGGTAACGCTCGGTCAGCACCACGTCGACCGGCGCGCTCAGGAAGCCCGCCACCGGCTTGATCACCGAGAAGTCGAGGCCGCTCAGGATCGTCGCCGAGTTCGACGGCGGGCTGATCACCATCAGCACCTCCCCGTCCGGCTGCCACGACACCTTGGTGGGGCCGCGGTCCACCCGCACTTCCTTGAGCACCTGGTGCATCGATGAGCTGAACGGATTGATGTCGATGAAGCTCACCCGGCTCGAGGCGAAGTTCGACACCGCCAGCGTGCGCAGGTTGGGCGACACCGCCATGTCGATCGGATCCGACAGCTTGATCGCGTCCAGCACCGTCATCCGGTTGCTGTTCACCACCAGCACCTGCCGGTTGTCGCGGTCCAGCACGTACAGGAAGTGCCCCACCTGCTGCCGCGAGGTGTACGGGCAGAACGGCGTCGGCGGCGGCGGCGACGCGGGCGGCGGCTGCGGGCCGTAGAAAATCCCCGGCATCAGCGCGTTGAAGATCCCGAGCCCCAGCGGGTTGCTGGACGGCGCCTGCGGGTTGCCGACGTTGAGCAGGTTGATCGGCGTGGTCGCGCACGGCGGCAGCGCCAAGAGCGGGATCGCGGCCGGCGGACCGGTCGGACCCGTCGCCCGCGTCGGCTCCTCGCCGAAGATCGACCGCGCCGGGTTGGGCGGCGGGAACACC
>JAKEEW010000682.1 GCA_022616375.1 Sporichthyaceae bacterium | reverse complement strand
GCCGCCCCACTGGCTGATCCGCGGTTTCCATCGCGTTGAGCACGCTTTCGCGGCGCTCGATCTCGGGCCCGAGCCCCTGCCGCTGGGCGGCGACCGATTGCCGTTCGGGGCAAACATGGCGATTCGCACGAAGGAACAGCGGGAGCACTCCTACGATCCCGGCCTCGGCCCGCGGCCGAACAGCGGTCTTCGGGGCGAGGAGATCACGCTGGTGCGGGGCATGCTCGCGGCCGGAGCGACCGGCTGGTGGGTGCCCGACGCCGAGGTTCAGCACTACGTCCCGGAGCACCGGCAAACAGTCCGGTTCCTGAAAGCATACTACGAGGGCTGGGGCGAGTGGCTCAGTCACCGTGCCGACCCGCCGGCTCGGCGCGGGTTGCTCGGACGCCCCCTCTGGCTCTGGCGGGAGGTGGTGGAGACCCGGCTGCGATACCTCATCCGACGGCGACTCGCGCCGCCCGAGGTCTGGCTCCAGGACCTCAAGGCGGCGAGCGCGGCGCTGGGACGGTTCAATGCGCGTCGGCCCGGCGATGCTCGGACTCCGGAAACCGGCTTGCCGGCGTGAGGTCACCGGTTTCCAGCACCCCGAGCACCCGCCGGGCGATCCATGGCCACTCGAGGTAGTGGGGACGGGTGGGGCTCGGCGGCGCAGCGGAGCGGAGGCGCTCGAGCGCTGTCGTGAGGCCCTGCGCGACCTCAGTCGGTCCGGTGCCAGCCAGAATGGTATGGGGCGGATAGTCCTGCAGATGCTCGGCCATCCCACCGATCGCCGTCGCCACCACGTACTTGCCGAACGTCATGCACAACAGCAGCAATCCGCTGCCGGACCCCGAGAGATAGGGGAGCATCGTCACGTCGGCGGACTCGAGGATCTCCGCGGTGCGGACCGGGTCGAACGGGCCGGGCAGCAGCCGGACCGCGGACGCCACCCCCAGCTCCGATGCCAGTCGCCGGGTCAGTGCCAGGCTATCGCGCGGGTCCAGGCCGGGATAGCCGTGCTCCGTGCCGGCTACGACGAGCACGGCAGCCGGGAACCGGTGGCCGGCGAATGCCCGCACCACCGACTCGTAGTTCTTGAACGGCCGCACCGCGCCGAAGCAGAGCACCAGCGCTTCATCAGGTGCGACGCCCAGCTCGCGGCGGACGTCGGCGCGTGCGGCCGGTCGCCGGGGATAGGTGTTGTAGAGCCCGTGTGGGGCCACGATCGCCTTGTCCGCAACCTCGGGGAACCGGGCCGTCAATTGGTCGAGGGCTTCGTCGCTGTGGAGCACAAGCAGATGGCAACGCCGGTACACGGCGCGGGTGATCCGCTCGTAATCCGGTCGGAATTCGTGCGGTGTCACGTCGTGCACCGTGTGGACGAGGCGGATGCCAAGCCTGCGGCACGCGGTCCAGAAGTCCACGCCATAGCCGTCCATGATCGGCCACTCGGTCCAAACCGCGTCGTACCCGCCTTGCTTGAGGTGCCAGGCCAGCTCCCACCGCAGGACCGCGCCGCGAGCCGCCTGATACCAGCCGGCCCCGCGTAGCCTCCCGACAGCTGCGGCCGGCGCGGGTCGATATTCGCCCGTCGGTCCTGCTCCGGCTGCGACCTGCGCGGTGTCCCCGCGCCGGGCCGAAAGGAGCGCGCGCTGCTTGGCGAGCACGGTTCCGAGCACGGGGAGCTGGCGGTGGCGGCGCGGCAGCATCATCGTCTCCGACCGCCCGGTGGCGTAGACCGTGACGTCGACGCCCGCCGCAGCCAGTCCTTCGGCCAGCTCGTGCGTGTACGTCCCGAGTCCGCGGTCGCTCATCGGATCGATCAGGGCAATCGACCGGACCGGGCCACGCCAGCCGGGGCCGCTCACGAGCCGGCGCCGAGATAGAGCCGCTCGTACGCCTTCACCATCCCGTCGAGCCCGAATCCGTCCAGCACCCGATGCCGCGCCGCCTC
>JAKEEW010000681.1 GCA_022616375.1 Sporichthyaceae bacterium | reverse complement strand
GGTAGTCGGTGAGCGCGGTGCGCATGTCGATGGTCATCGTGTCTCCTCCCCCGGCCAGGGCAGCGCGAGGGCTCGGAGCGCCTCTGTGTCGACCTTTTACGGTAACGTGGGATATTGGAACTGTCTGAATGCCTGGTCTGGCTTGGTGATGGGACATCAGAAGCAAGGTGGCTCGTGGGTTTGGTCGAGCGTCGGCCCGTGTGCCTTATCGGCGAGATCGCGGGCCTGGTCCGCGGCGGCCTGTGCCTGTTGCGCGACCTGCCGTGCTTGTTCGGCGTGGTGGCCTGTCCAGCGGTTGGTGTTGTTGGCCACTATGCGTGCGAGCAGGTCTGCCTTCCGGGCGAGCAGCTCGGCCCGGATGGTGGGGTCGGCCGCAGCTGGATGGCTGATGGAGCGGATCCGGCCGAGCAGGTCAGCGATCTCGCTTACGATGTCAGGCTGGTCGGTCATGTAGTTATTCCATTCATGCAGATTGTCAGGCCTATTGGGTCAGGTAGGGGTGCCGCCGGGGCCTCGTTCGGTGGGTTGGCCTTGCCCGTTACTGGCTTGGCTGCGTGGCCGCTTGGACGTGTCGTGCCCGCGTTGGGCGACGTCGGCGGCGTAGCTGAGCCAGTCCCCGCTGGAGATCTGTTGCCAGGCAACGGCGACTTTGATGTGGATGCCGAGCATGCGGGCCAGGACGGCGGCGGGCAGTTCGGTGGCGAGCTGGAACAAGGCGGTGGATCTGGCCGGGGTGGGGCACAGCCCGATCAGTCGCAGTCGTTGACCGAGTCGGTCGGCGCTGATGGGGCGGCCGGGTTGTCCGCCGGGGAACAGCCAGCGTGCCGTGGCGGGGTTGCCGACAACGGCGTGGCTGCGCCGGGTGGCGACCAGGTCACGGACGAGAGCCGCCAGCGGGTCGGGCAGCACGGTGGGTGTTGGTCCCAGGCGCAGCTTGACTGTGCTGTCGTTGGTGTCGATATCGTCGATGGTGAGCCGGCTGATTGTCGCGGGTCGCTGGGCGTAGAGCAGGACCAGCAGACCGGCGACTCGGTCGCCGGTGTCGAGACTGTCGTCATGAAGCAGCCGTCGGGCTTGGTGCCAGCGTTCCTGGTGGTCGATCGGGCCGGCCGGGCCGGTCCATCGGGTGGCGGCGAAGCGCAGGCTGCGGTTGAGGCGTTGGGAGATCGCCCAGCGGACGAAGTGGCCGGCCTCGGCCCGGTGGCTGGCGTTGTTGCTGGTCAGCCACGTGTCGAGGTCGGCTTGTCCACAGGTGGTCAGGGTGAGCCCGCGGGTGCGCAGCCAGTCGAGCAGGGCGATGGCGGCGCGGACCCGTTGGCGGACCACGTCGAGCTGGCCGTAGCTGGTGTCGGCGCCGCGGTTGCGCTGACGTAGCCGTCGCAGCAGGTGCCAGACCGCGTAGCGGCGCAGCAGCTGCTTGGTGTCCGGGTCGTCGTGTTCGTTGATGGTTTGGCTGACCCAGCCCTCGATGCGGGCCAGGTGCTCGTCGCGGGCGGGCAGCGCCTGGGTGGCCACCAGGATGGCGCGTAGGTGCTCGACCGGTTTGCCCGGCGGTAGGTCGTCGAGAGCGTCGTGGTCAAGCGGGCGCCCTGCGGTGGCCAGCTCGGACAGTACCGACCGGACCGGGCCGCGGTTGAGCCAACTCAACACGGTGGCGGGCCGGTCGACACTGGCCAGCGTCTGGTGCAGGACCCGCAGTTCGGGGCGAACCTGTCCACTGGCGTCGGTGAGG
>JAKEEW010000680.1 GCA_022616375.1 Sporichthyaceae bacterium | reverse complement strand
CGTTGTTCGGCTCGACCGTCGAGTGGCCGAGGCGGACGGACGTCTGCTCGGGGGCCGGCAGGGTCACCTGCGAGGCCGGGGCGGCGAACGCCGTCAGCGACCGTGACGACGGCAGCGCCGAAGCGGCGGCAAGGGCGAACGCCGTTGCCGAAAGGCGGGAGATCGCGTGTCGCCGAGACAAGGATTGTCGGTGCGAGGCCATGTGTTGAACCCTCCTCCTCTGATTAGCTCACGTTCGGCTGGGGCCGCCAGATGTCGAATCGTCGTTCGATGCGCCGAATCACCTCCCCCAGAAACATCCCGAACAGGCCCAGCAAGATTACCCCGAACATCATCCGCCCGGTGTTGAGCGTCGAGCCGGCCACGCTGATCATGTGCCCGATGCCCTGGTTCGAGGCGATCAGCTCGGCCAGCACCACGCCGACGAGGGCGCGACCGGATGCCAGCCGCAAACCGGTCAGGATGAACGGCACCGTGCTCGGTATGATCACAGTGCGGAACAGCGCGACGCGGCCGGCTCGGTAGCTGCGGGCCACGTCGAGCAGCCGGGCGTCGGTGCTGTGAACCCCGACCAGCGTGTTGACGGCGATCGGGAACAGCGCCGTCAGGAACACCACAAACACCTTCGACGGCAGACCGATCCCGAGCCAGAGGATGATCAGCGGCACCAGTGCGACGTCCGGCGTCGCGTAGAGCGCCGAGAGCCAGGGGTCGATGACGTAGCTCGCTCGCTTCGACCAGCCGGCGATCAGGCCGACTATGATCCCGACGCCGGCCGCGGCCGCGAAGCCGAGTACGAACTGGGTCAGGCTGATCCCGATGTCACCCCAGATGCGGCCGATCCGCACCTCGGTCATGGCGGCCTGGAAGATCCGGCTCGGCGAGCTGACGTAGACCAGCCGCAGCCAGCCGAGCTGTGTCGCCAGCTCCCAGATCGCCACCACCGTTACGAAGCCGATGGCGCCGAGCACCAGCCGCTCGTTATTCAGATACCAGCGGTAGATCGGCGTCCTCCGGTCAGTCTTCCAGGCCGGCGCTCTGGCTGGCCGGCACGAGCCGATCGGCGGCCATGGTGCGCTTGACCTGGCCCT
>JAKEEW010000679.1 GCA_022616375.1 Sporichthyaceae bacterium | reverse complement strand
GATGACCGCGGCCTCCTGCACCGCCGGGTGCGCCATGATCGCATTCTCCAGGTCGACCGAGCTGATCCATTCGCCGCCGGACTTGATCAGGTCCTTGGTGCGGTCCGTGATCTTCAGGAAGCCCTGCGGATCGAGCGAAGCGACGTCTCCGGTGCGCAGCCACCCGTCGGGGGCGAAGTTCTCCGGCGCCGGCTGCTCGTGGTAGCGGCCGGTGATCCAGGGACCGTGCACCTGGATCTCGCCCACGCTCTGGCCGTCCCACGGCTGCTCGCCCCGATCGCCGACGGTGCGGATGTCCACCAGCGGCAGCGGATAACCCTGGCTGGCGAGCACCGCGAAGCGTTCGTCCTCGCTCAAGTGATCCTGCAGCGCGGTGATCTTGGCCACGGTAGCGAGCGGCGAGGTTTCGGTCATGCCCCAGCCCTGGATCACCTCGATGCCGAGCCGGGCGTAGGCGCGGATCATCGCCTCGGGCACCGCCGATCCGCCCACGGTGAGGCGCAGGCTCGGCTGCAGCTTCCAGCGGCCGCGGTTGGCCTCGAGGATCTGCACCATCGGCAGCCAGATGGTGGGCACGCCCATGGAGATGGTGACCTTCTCGCTCTCCAGCAGCGGAATCAGGTCCTCGGGATGCAGATGCGGCCCCGGGAACACCATCTTCACGCCCAGCATCGCCGCCGTGTAGGGCACGCCCCAGGCATTGGCGTGGAACATCGGCACCACCGGCAGGATCACGTCGCGCCCCGACATGCCGAGCGCATCGGGCATGGCCTGCACCAGCGAGTGCAGCAGCTGCGAGCGGTGCGAGTACACCACGCCCTTCGGCCGCCCGGTGGTACCGGACGTGTAGCACATCGCGCACGGCTCGTTCTCGTCCATCGGCGGGTACGCGAACTCGCCGGTGGCGGTGCCCAGGAACGCTTCGTAGTCGTCGGTGCCGGCCGGCACCGGCTTGCCGGTGAGCGGCACCACGCTCACCCGCTCCAGGGTCACCAGGCCGCGGGAGCGCTCGAACAGCGGCAGCAGGATGTCGTCCACGATCAGGAAACGGTCCTGCGCGTGGTT
>JAKEEW010000098.1 GCA_022616375.1 Sporichthyaceae bacterium | reverse complement strand
GGCATCAGCGCTGCACTGCTGGTGTGCGAGCTGGCGGCCACGCTGCGGGCTCGGGGCCACGGCCTGCTCGACCTGCTGGACGAGCTGGCCGTCGAGTACGGACTGCACGCCACCGACCAGCTGTCGGTCCGGGTCGACGAGCTGGCCGAGATCGCCGGGATGATGGCCCGGCTGCGCGACCACCCACCGGCGACGCTGGGCGGCCGCCCGGTCGAATCGGCCGAGGATCTGAGCACCGGCAGCGAGTCGCTGCCGCCGACCGACGGGTTGCGCTACCGGTTGGCCGGCGGGGCCAGAGCTGTGGTCCGGCCAAGCGGGACCGAGCCCAAGCTCAAGTGCTACCTCGAGGTGGTGCAGCCGGTGGATGCCGGCGATGTCGCGGCGGCGCGGCACGCGGCCGACGCCGAGCTGGCCCGGCTCCGCGCCGACCTGGCCGCGGCACTCGGGGTGCCCGAGCCGGTGTCCTGACCCGCCGATGGAACCGGCCTGACCAGGTCAGGCGTCTCAGTGGCGACGCTGAGCAAGGAGGCCGCGGTGGCCCGAGATCGGATCGTGCGGATGGTCGGCGGCACGCTGGCCGTGGTGGTTGCGGTGGCCGTCTTGGCGGCCTGCGGCGACAGCACCGGGGTGGACATCGGTGGCCCCGGCGGCAGCGGCGCACCGCCCGGGCCCTCGGTCGAGCCGGCCCCCGCACCGGACCTGGACGCCGCCCTGGCGAAGTGGGCCAAGTTCCCGGTGTCGGCCGAGCCGCGGCCCATTGTCGGGCTTGACGATCTGCCCGCGCCGGTGGACGGGTTCGCAACCGATGCGGCGAAGCTGGCGTTCCTCTGCCGGCAGATCGACGTGGCGATCGACGACTACCCGGACACCCCGGACCAGGTCGCCGTGCGCTGGGCGGACGGCTCGTCGACCACCCACAAGGCGATCTCAGCTGCGGACGTAGTAGCTCGGATCGAGGCCGCGGGAGTGCCCAAGGACGTCGACTGCTCCGGCGTGCAGCCGGTCCGGCTGACGGGGGTGAGCCTGGGAACGGCCGCGCTGCGCACCGACCGTGGCGTCGGGCAGGCCGATACCTGGCTGTTCACCGGGCCAGGGGTGGCCGGCGATGGGCTCGGCTACCCGGCGCTGCACCCGGACGAGTACTGGACCGTCCCGGTCGAGCTGCGGGCCGGCCAGCTGCCGGTAGTTGCGGTGTCCGCGGATGGGCGCGCGCTCACCGTGTACTTCTACGGCACGCCGACCGATGCCGGTGCCTGCACCTCCGAGTACGAGGCCCGGTTCGTCGAGTCGGCGACCGCGGTGGCGGTCGCGATCCGCACGGTGCCGCCGGCCCAGCCGGCACCGACGGACGTGGTCTGCCCGGAGATCGCGCAGCTGCGGATGGTCGAGGTCGAGCTGACCGAGCCGCTGTCCGGCCGGGTGGTCGTGGATGAGACCGGGGCACTGGCGCCGGTCTGCCCGGTCGGCCGGGTGGACACCACAGCCGGGCCGCCTTCTTGCTAGCCCGGTTCGAACCGGTCGCTGCCGGGCTAACCCAGCAGGTCGCGGTGAGCTAGCCCAGCACCAGGATCAGCAGAAGCGCCAGCACGCAGGCCGCGATCGGCACGATCACCGGCCAGGCCCAGCGGGTCACCATCGGCCGCACCTCGGCCGGCCGGTCCTTGCCCCGCTCCCCGGCGATCATCGTCAACTCTTCGAGCACCCGCTCGGCATACCCGGTTCCCCGGCGCGGCAGCGGGTCTTCCTTGGTGGACAGGCCCATCTTCAGATCGGCGTCGTAGACCCGCAGCT
>JAKEEW010000678.1 GCA_022616375.1 Sporichthyaceae bacterium | reverse complement strand
GCGAAGCGCGCGACCAGCGACAGGCCGATGCCGACGCCCCTGTCCTGGGCGCCCTTGGCGCGGGCGCCGCGGCCCTGGCGGAACGGCTCGAAGATCGTGCCCGCCAGCTCCCGCGGCACGCCCGGGCCGGCGTCCTCCACCACCAGCTCCAGGTCGTGGCCCCGGGTGATCGCGCGCAGCCACACCGGCGTCCCCGGCGGGGTGTGGCGGGTGGTGTTGACCAGCAGGTTCTCGATGATGCGCTCGACCTTTGGGCCGTCGATGGAGGCCCACACCGGGTCGGCGCGGACCTCGATCGGCCAGCCGGCGATCTGGTCGACCTCGGCGAGGACGCGGTGCAGCAGCGCGGGCACGTCGCACAGCGACCGGTTGGGCTCCAGGATCCCCTCCTCGAGCCGGTTGAGGTCCAGCAGGTCGGCCAGCATCCGGTCCAGCCGCTGGGTCTTCTCCACCAGCATCCGGATGAGGTCCAGCGCCTGCTCCTTCGGCAGGTTGAGCTTGGTCCGCTCCAGGGTGACGGCGACGCCGAGGATCGCGGTGAGCGGGTTGCGCAGGTCGTGGGAGACCGCCCGCAGGAAGGTGTCCTTCATCGCGTCGGTGGCGCGCAGGCGGTCGGTCACCGAGTACTCGCGGCGCAGCGAGTGCTCCAGCTCCGCCTCGCGCTGGAACAGGTCGGCGACGCTGTGCTTGAGGCGGTGGTAGAGCTGCTGGTTCTCGATCACCATCACCACCTGCCTGGCACCGGCCAGCAGGCAGACGACGATCCCGCAGTAGACCAGGAACGGCGCGAAATGGCCGGTGACGATCTGGGTCAGCAGCCCGGTGGCGCCCGCGATCGCCAGCAGCACGTAGGGCGCCGACAGCTGCGACCAGGACTGCGCGCCGTCGTCGTCGTCGCGCAGCAGCTCGGCGGTCGTCGGCCGCAGCGCGGTCACCAGCAGCAGCAGGTAGCCGGCGAGCCAGCCGGCGTCGGTCAGCGCGCCGGTGCCGTAGGTGCCCCGCTGGCTCATGTAGGCGAAGCTGGAGTCGGCCACGGCCAGGCACAGGATCGCCAGGGTGATCATGGCGACCTGGACGACGCTGCGGCCCCTGGTCCGGGCCAGCACCGTGATCGCGATCGTGCCGGTGACGATGTCGCCGAGCGGGTAGGCCAGGCCGATCACCCCGCCGCCGCCCGCCCCGTAGATCTGGCCGAGCACGGTCGCCCAGCCGATGAACAGCAGGCAGCCGGCGATGATGAGCCCGTCGATCAGGGTGCGGAGCTGGGCGAGGGCGCGGACCGGCCCGGTCGGGAAGGCGAGGACCCCGGCGGCGGCCAGCGGCACCGCCGCGAGGTAGCCCACGTGCGCCAGCGACGGGAACGGGACGTTGCGGCCTTCGACCAGCTCGTACCAGGTGAAGACCACCCTGCCGAGCCCCCAGGTGAT
>JAKEEW010000677.1 GCA_022616375.1 Sporichthyaceae bacterium | reverse complement strand
GTTGGGCCGGATCCATGGTCAGGATCGTCCCGCCGACGATGATGAGATCCGCCGAGCCAGGCGTCGCCGTCTGAGCTGGCGCCCCGGTCGTACCATTCCCGCCCGTGCATGCCGTCGCCGCCATAACCACGGCGGCGGCCAGGAAACTGAGCCTGCGTCTCATGGGCACCTCGATCGGGTAGGTCTCGGATCCTACCAGCCGAGCCGCCGCGGATCGACCCGCCTATGATCGACTAAGACGGGTGTGGTTGGCTGATCGCATGACCTATAGCGAGGTCGAGTATCTGGACCGGGCCGCCGGGACCGGGCCAGGCCGTGACTACAAGGCGGCGCTGCTGGCCGCGCTGGAGCTGCGCCCCGGCCACATCGTGCTCGATGTTGGGTGCGGGCCGGGCACCGACCTGCCCGCGCTGGCCGCCGCCGTCGGCGAGCAGGGCAGCGTGATCGGCGTCGACCACGACCCGACCATGGTGGCCGAGGCGGGGCGCCGCGTCGCCGATCTGGACTGGGTTCGGGTACGCGTGGGTGATGCGCACGCCCTGCCGGTGCCGGACGCCACTGTGGACCGGGCCCGGTGCGACCGGGTCCTGCAGCATGTGGCCGACCCGATGGGTGTCGTGGCGCAGCTTCGCCGGGTGGTACGCGCAGGTGGGCTGATCGCCCTGGCCGAGCCGGACTGGGACACCCTTGTCATCGACGACCCCGACCTGGCTACGAGCCGGGCCTACACGCGCTATGTGTCCACCCAGGTCGTTCGTAACGCCACCATCGGTCGGCAGCTCGGACGGCTGGCCGAGCAGGCCGGCTTTCCGGTGCGATCGGTGCAGCCGATCCCGGTGTGCTTCACCGACCCGGACGCGGCGGAGGAGATCCTGCGCCTGCACAGTGTGGCCGAACGGGGCGTGGCCGACGGGGCGCTCGACCCGGACGCCACGGCGGCCTGGCTGCAGCGTCGGGAGGCCGAGCCGGCGTTTCTGGCCTGCTTCACGTTCTTCGCCGTGGTCGCCGGGTAGGCCAGCATGTCCACTGTGGTCCCCACCATCGAGCCATT
>JAKEEW010000676.1 GCA_022616375.1 Sporichthyaceae bacterium | reverse complement strand
GGCACGCTGACCGGAGTGCGCTCGCTGGCTGGTTATGTCCGGACCGCCTCCGGCCGGTTGCTGATGTTCGCGGTGCTCGCCGACCGGATCCCCGACGCCGACGGCGAGCGGGCCGAGCTTGCCCTGGATGCGGTCGCCGCGGCGTTGGCCGGATGCTGCGGTCGGTGAGCTGCGGCCGTTGCCCGCATCCCCTCGTCGAGGCCCAACCGTTGTAGCCGGGCCGTTGACGCCCTCCGCCCCCGCACCTAGCCTGCCGCAATGCGGAAGGAGCGTCCGGCTGCTGAAAACGGCCAGGTACGCGCACTGACCCGCGGTCTGGACGTGCTTGCGCTCTTCGATGCCGAGCACACCGAGCTAGCCCAGTCCGAGATCGCCCAGGCGCTCGCGCTGCCGCTCCCGACCGTGCACCGGCTGTGCGGAACGCTGGTCCGGCAGGGCTTCCTGGCCAAGGACCACGGACACCGGCGGCTCCGGCTCGGCCCGGAGATCCTGCGCCTGGCCGGCCCGCTGCTCGCCGCGCTCGGCGCAACCGAGCTGGCCCGGGCGGTGCTGCGGGAGCTGGCCGAGGCCACCGGCGAGACGGCCAGCCTGGCCACGCTGGTCGGATCCGAGGTCGTGTACCTGGACAGCGCACCCGGTGCCGGCATGCTCGCGCCCCGCGCCTCGACCGGGATGCGGGTTCCGGCGCACTGCACCGCGCTCGGCAAGTGCCTGCTCGCCCAGCTCGACCCGGAGCAGGCTCGCCGGCAGCTCGGCGCCGAGCCGTATCCCGGCCGGACCGCGACCACGATGACCAGCTGGGCGGCACTCGGCCCGGCGCTGGCCGAGATCCGGCAACACGGGGTGGCGGTGTCGCACGAGGAGTACGAGCAGGGGCTCCTGGCGGTCGCGGTCGCGATGCCGGCGCAGCCCAGCGGCCAGCCGATGGCGATCGATCTGTGCATTCCGGCGGTCCGCGGCACCGACGAAGTGGTCGCGGCTTCGACCAAGCGGCTGCGCGATGCGGCCGCCGAGCTGACCGCGAGCAGGGCTCGTTGACCGAGCTGACCGAGCTGACCGGGCCACAGCCGACCGAGCCGCAACCGACCGGGCTCGCGCGCGGCACGATCGAGCAGGTCCGGATCCCGATGTCCGACGGGATCCACCTGGACGCCACGCTCTACCTGCCCGCTGGCGTCTCCGACGATCCGCAGCCGTGCCTGCTCGAGGCCTTGCCGTACCGCAAGGATGACCTGACCGCGTCCTACCAGCCGGACTACGTGCGGTTCCGGGACGAGCACCGGTATGCGGTGGCCAGGGTGGACCTGCGCGGCACCGGGTCCAGCGAGGGGCTGGCGCTGGACGAGTACCTACCGGTCGAGCAACGCGATCTGGCCGAGACGATCGCCTGGCTGGCCGCCCGGCCGTGGTGCAGCGGGTCGATCGGCATGTTCGGCACCTCGTACAGCGGGTTCAACGCGATCCAGCTCGCGGTTGAGCGCCCGCCGGCACTGAAGGCGATCGTGGCGATCTACGCGACCGACGACCGCTACACCGACGATGTGCACTACATGGGTGGCGCGCTGCGGCTGCTCGACCTGATCGACTACCCGGTCTACATGGCCGCGATGAACGCGCTACCGCCGGTCCCGGCCCGGATCGGCGAGCCGGACCGCTGGCGGCAGGGATGGTTGGACCGGCTGGCCGGCCAGCAACCGTGGTTGCTGCGCTGGCTGGCCGAGCAGCTGGACAACGGCTACTGGCGGCACGGCTCCCTGCGTCCCGGGTATGGCCGGGTCGAGGCGGCGACCATGCTGGTCGCGGGCTGGGCGGACGGCTACCGGAACAACACGTTGCGCACCCTGGCCGCGCTGACCGAGGCCGGTGTCCCGGCCCGGCTGATCGCCGGCCCGTGGGCGCACGCGTCCACCGAGACCTCGCTGCCCGGACCGCACCTCGATCTGGTGCCGGAGATGGCCCGCTGGTGGGACCGCTGGCTGCGCGGGATCGACAACGGCGTCACCGCCGAGCCGCCG
>JAKEEW010000675.1 GCA_022616375.1 Sporichthyaceae bacterium | reverse complement strand
TCGGGGTCGGGTCCTGCTTCGGGGTCGGCGGTCGTCATCAGGCCTCCCGGTTCGCGGCTTCGATGAGACACAGCCTGACATCCGGCGGGCCCGGAGACCAACTCCATTCGGGCCGGACGGACCCGCCTCGGCGTGCGGTGGGGGCGCTCGGAGTGAACGCCCCCACCAGCCGTGTCGCGACGATCAGATCGCGATCCCGCCGAGGTTCTGCCAGGCCGTGTAGATCGGTGGCGACCACACCAGGTTGCCGCCGGCCGCCCTGGCGATCAGGTGGCTATGGCCGCCGAAGTACGCCGAGGCGAGGCCCGACTTGATCGCGGACAGCTGGGACAGCAGCGTCCAGTTGCTCCAGCTGCTCGAGTACCACTTGTAGTACGTCCGCTGGTCGGTCCCGCGCCCGTACACCTCGAAGCGGTCGTTCCACTGCATCAGCCCCATCGCCCCGATGATGTTGCCGACTGAGCCACCAGGCTGCGCCGGCCCGGCCCAGCTGCCGGTGGTGTCGCTCCACCACACCTGGTACGGATGCAGGTCGGTGCGGGTATACCAGACTTGGACCTGGTCGTTGCGGTAGTTCGCGGCGGCTGGGGCGGAGTTCATCCAGTCCGTGGTGCGCTGTGCCCAGCTGGTCCAGTTGTACTCGTACTCACCGAACTGCTGGTTCCACACCGGGACGAGGGTCCGGCTATACAGCCTTCCGTTCGTGCCCCGCCCGAATAGATACAGCGTGCCTTCCTTGGCGGTCACCGCTGGTGCGGCAGTGAGGTTGCCCCCGCCAGGGATCGGCGTCCATGGACTGAAGGTGGCGCCACCGTCCCAGGAACTCTGCCAGAAGACCGTGGAGATCCCGGACATGTCCTCGCCGCCGTTGGCGAACACGTCGATCCGGGCCGCGCCGTTGCGGTCGGTCCAGGCCACCGCGGCAGGCGACGAGGTCAACGTCCCGGACCCGGTCCCGCGCCAGCCGGACCAGCTGCTCCCGTTGTAGGTGTTGATGTGGATTTGCCGGCCGGTGCCGCGGTGGAACGCGTACATCCGGCTGCTGGTCGAGGTCAGCGCCGGTCCTTCGCCGCAGTTGTGGCTGTAGCGCTGCGGAAACGGTCCGGTATCCACGAGGTGGAACTCCTCGCCGTTGATGACCGGGTTGACCATCTCCGAGTTGGTGCTGTCGCCGTTGTTGTTGAAGTCCCAGGACGCTCGCATCCGCCGGGAGGGTGGCGACACGCCCTTGCGGTAGTGGCGATGGTGGCAAGGCGTGGTTGCCAAGTCCTTACCGCGACCCGGTCGCGCAGCATTCGGCAAAGGCGCGCCGGTGGTCGGCGCAACCCGCTCTTCGCGGCCGACCAGGCCGGATCTTCTATGCGAGTTCTTAGCTAATTTAAGTCAGATACATCCGGCCGCTAGCTGGCCAGAGCCGGGCGCGGGACGTCGGCGAACCCGGACAGCTTGAGCCACTCCGGCACCGCCCGGCGCAGCGCGGACGGTCCGTGCAGGGTCAGGCCGCCGGACTTCACCGCGGCCCGCCAGGCTAGGTCACCGCGCCAGACCTTGGTCAGCGTGCGCAGATCCGCCTCGACCGTGACCGCCACCGGGAAGCCGGGATCGAAGTCGCACAGGCCGACGCCGTTCGGGTCGACCACGACCCACCAGTCCTTGGCGTTCGTGCGCAGCATGGGGAACGTGAACCGGAGCACGGTCCGGCCGTTGGATGCGGCGTCGGGGTCGATACTGCGGCGGATGTCCCACATCAGCAGGTGCGGATCGAGATCCTCGTCACCCAGCTCGGGCACCCAGCGCATCCCCCAGGTGCCCAGCGCGTTCACGATCGGGCCGAGCTCCTGGCCGGCCTCGGTCAGTGCGTAGCTGGTCCGGTTCCCGTCGTACTGCCGTTCCACCACGCCGGCTCGGATCAGCGTGCGTAACCGCCGGGACAGCAGCGTCGGCGACATCCGGGGCACGCCCCGGCGCAGATCGTTGAAGTGCGAGCTGCCGGCCAGCAGCTCCCGGACCACGAGCATGGTCCACCGCTCATCCAGCAGCTCCATCGCCTTAGCGACCGGGCAGAACTGACCGTACGCACTCATCGGTCCCCTCCTTCGGTTCGGCTCAGACAGTACGAGCAGTTCAGCAGGTGGCCTAGTACAGAGGTTGTACCGGTTCGGTACAGATCCAGTACTCGCTGCGTCACACGGTGGGCTCAGATCATTTCAGACGCCGGCCCGGGGTCAGGGCGGCACCAGCTACCCGCGGTCCGAGGAGGCCAGTCGTATGAGTACGTCGGAAACCACAGCGCCCGAGCCCATTACGATCAAGGAGCAGGCGCCGGTGCTGCTCTCCCACCTCGCCGGCTTCGTCGCCCAGCGCACCGTCGTGCTGGGGCTGCGCACCGGCATGATCAAGACACTGGCCGAGGCCGGCGAGGGGGCCACTTCGGACCAGTTGGCCGGCCGGCTCGGCTTCGACCCGTGGTACGTCTCGGTCTGGTGCCAGTCCGCGGTCGGGGCCGGGCTGGTCGATCGGGACGGCGACCGCTACCGGCTCGCGCCACACGTCGCAACGCTGCTGCTCGACACCTCGTCGCCGGCCTACCTCGGCGGCGTGTACGCGGTGTTGGATTCGCCCGAGGTGTTCGACTGGTTCGAACGCAGCCTGGCCTCCGGCGAGCGGCTGTGGTGGGACCAGACCAGCCCGGACTGGATCGCCGCGGTGTCGGGCGCCGGAACGCCGTTCTACACCCGGCTGATCCCTGGTGGGCTGACCCAGGTGCCGGGGCTGGCCGAGGCACTGGCCGCCGGCTGCCGGGTAGCCGACACCGCCTGCGGTGCCGGGTTGGGCATCGTCAAGCTGGCTGCCGCCTATCCGGGTTGCGAGTTCGTCGGAGTGGACGGTGACGCGCACTCGATCGATGTGGCCAGCAAGCGGATCACCGACGCCGGGCTGGCCGATCGGGTCACGCTGGTCACTAGCCCGCTGGAGGACATGGACCTGTCCGCAGACCCGGTCGCGGTAGTGATCAACAACATCTCCATGCACGAGTGTCGGGATATCGACAAGGTGACCGAGAACGTCAAAGCCGCGCTGGAGCCCGGCGGCTGGTTGGTCATCTCCGACTTCCCGTTCCCGGACACCGACGACGGGTTGCGCACGGTGCCCGGCCGGGTGATGTCCGGCATCCAGTTCTTCGAGGCCCAGATCGACGACCAGCTGCTGCCCCGGGTCTACTACAGCGAGCTGCTGGCCAAGCATGGCTTCGTGGACATCGGGACGGTCTCGCTGACCCCGATGCATGCCCTCACGTTCGGTCGGCGCCCGAGCTAGCGTTTTCGCTCGCACGGTGCACTCGTTCGGACGCCGCCGCCGCTCGATCCGGCGCCCTACAGTGGGGCGCGCCGGATCGAGCGGAGGTGGCCGATGGTGCGGGTTCCGGTCCGGATCGTGGGGCGCGACCTACCCGGTCTGCGGTTCGAGCACTGCTACCCGGTCCATGTTGCGTTGCGCCGGGGGAGCGGGGTCGAGGATCACGTTCCAGGCGACGCCGAGTCGGTGGTGTTCGAGCTCTACGTAGACGTCCGCCCGGACCGCGCCGGCAACCTGGACTACCGAGGTCCCTACGTTAGCGACGGCGCCGGCAAGGGCGACCGGTCAGTGGGGCTGGCCTGGGGCACGGTCGCCGGAGCCGGCGAGTTCGAGCTGTTCCGGGCCGCGAAGCTGCGCCTGCCGCCGATCGATGTGGCCACCCTGGACCGGGTCGCCGAGGCCGGCCTGGTCCTGCAGGCGACCGTCGACCTGACCGACGACCGCGGCGGCCCGGTCTGTGCCCGGGTGCCGGACTCGATGCTGCGCTGGGACTACGTCCCGGCGGATCGGTCCGATGCCGCCCGAGCGGCACCGGACCTGACGCGAGGATCAGATCGCCACCCCGCCGAGGCTGACCCAGGGTGCGTAGATCGGCGGTGACCACAACACGTTGCCGCTCTGGCCGCGAGAGAACAGCTGGCTGTGCCCGTTGAACAGGGTGGACGCCAGCCCGCCGCTGGTCGCGCTCAGGTTGCTCAGCTGGCTCCAGCCGGTCCAGCTCGACGAGTACCACTTGTAGTAGACCCGGCGATCGGTGCCGCGGCCGTAGACCTCGAACCGGTCGCTCCACTGCATCAGACCCATGGCTGCGGTGATGTTCCCGATCCCACCGCCCGGCTGCATCGGGCCCTCCCAGGTCTGCGTGGTGTCGCTCCAGAAGACCTGGTACGGGTGCAGGTCGGTGCGGGTGTACCAGACCTGGACCTGGTCGTTGCGGTAGTTGGCCGCGGTCGGCGCCGAGTTCAGCCGGTCGCTCGTGCGCTGGACCCAGTTGTTCCAGTTGTACTCGTAGTAGTCGAGCTGCTGGATGTAGCGCGGGACCAGGGTGCGGCTGTAGAGCGTGCCGTTGGTGCCCCGGCCGAACAGGTAGAGCGTGCCTTCCTTGGCGGCGGCCGCCGGTTGGGTGGTCAGGTTGCCGCCGATCGCAACCCAGGAGCCCCAGGTGTTGCCGCCGTCGTAGGACGTCTTCTGGAACACCTGGGAGATGCCGCCGCCGTCCTCGGCACCGTTGGCGAACAGGTCGATCCGGGGCGAGCCGTTGCGGTCGGTCCAGGCCACCGCGGTGGGCGACGAGGTGAGCAGCCCGACGCCGGTGCTCCGCCAGCCCGACCAGGTGCTGCCGTTGGTGCTGGTGTTCTGGTAGATCTCCCGGTTGGTGCCACGAACGAACACGTCCATCCGGCTGCTGGTCGAGGTGGCCGCCGGGCCCTCGCCGCAGTTGTGGCTGTACCGCTGTGGGTACGGCCCGTTCGCCGGGATGTTGAACTCCTCGCCGTTGAAGATCGGGCGGATCTGCTCGGCGTTCGTGCTGTCACCGTTGTTGTTGAAGTCGTAGCGCAGCTCGTAGTGCAGGTGCGGGTTCGGACTGGTGTTGGCGCCGGTCGCGCCGACCAGGCCGAGCTTCTGGCCGGCCCGGACGGTCTGGCCCTCGCTGACCACGATGGAGTTGTTCTGCATGTGCAGGTAGAGGCTGAACCAGCGGTTGCCGTGGTTGATCTCTACGAAGTTGCCCCCGCCGGTGTCAAAGCCGGTGTCGTAGACGGTGCCGTCGGCGGATGCGACCACGCTGCTGCCGTTGGTGGTGCCGTCCATCCGAAAGAAGTCGATCTTCTTGTCGACCGGGTCGTGGGTGGGATAGGTGGTGAGCTGCCACTTCTGCCCGCAGTCGAACGGAAGCTGGAAGTTCAGTGGGCTCGCCGGTGGAACGGCCACCGCCGCGGTTCCGCTGAGCCCGACCAACCCGCCGGCACCAAATCCGATCGCCAGCAGCATTAACGCGATCCGAGAACGCCGCATCCCGCCTCCTCGCCGTGGACCCCGGTGCGGTGCCGGTCGAGCCGACTCGGACCAGGGGACTCGCTCCCGATCGGGAGCACGAGGTCGATGGTGGGTGCTGGCGGTTTCCATCTTCTTACCGCGATCTTGCCGGCGGTTTGTCGCGGCGGAGCGGGGCGCTACTGGATGGTGGCCGCCACGCCCCGGCGCTCGAGCGCCCTGGCGATGATGAGCCGCTGGATCTCGCTGGTGCCTTCCCAGATCCGGTCCACCCGCAGCTCGCGGAGGAAGCGCTCGGCGACATTGGTGCGCAGGTACCCGCGACCACCGAAGACCTGGACCGCACGGTCGGCGCAGCGATACGCGGCCTCGCTGGTGAACAGCTTGGCCATCGACGCCTTCGCGTGCACCAGCTTCGGATCGGCGCCCGCGTCGGCGAGCCTGGCTACCTCGAGTCCGAGCAGCCGCCCGGCTGCCGCATCGGCCGCGGAGTCGGCCAGCGGGAACGCGACTCCCTGGTAGTCGAAGATCCGCTGCCCGCCTTGGACCCGGTGCGTGGCCCAAGCGGTCGCCTCTTCCAGCAGCCGCCACATGGCCCCGACACAACGCGCCGCGATCGCAAGGCGCTCCTCGACGAACCAGGCACGCTGTAGATCGTCGGCCGCGCCGACCCCACCGAGCACCGCATCGTCGGCGACCAGCACGTCAGTGAACCGCAGGGTGGGGTGGCCGTGCGGGTAGGTATGGGTGAACAGCGGCTCGTCCACTACCTCGATGCCTGGGGTGTCCGAGTCCACGATGAACAGGGTCGGCAGCCGGTGCTCGCCGTCCACCACGTTCGCCACCACGATGTGAGCGGCGGCCACGTCGCCGCTGGTCACGAACCACTTCTCGGCGTTGAGCAACCAGCCGTCAGCGGTCTTGGTGGCGGTGGCGGCGATTCCGGATGGGTCGGAGCCGGCGAGTTCCTCGGTCACCGCATACGAAATGATCATGTCGCCGGCGATGCTCGGCACCAGATAGCGCTCGATCTGGTCCGGAGAGCCCGCTTCCAGCACGTTGTAGCCGTCCGGGACCCACCAGTGCAGCGCGTTGGTGGAGCGGCCGTACTGCTCCTGCACGCCGAACCAGTCCAGCGCCGACCACTGCTGACCGCCGTGCTCGCGCGCGTGCCGGCCCCCGTTCAGCCCGGCCTTGACGGCCGCCGTGATGATGCCGGTCCGGATCTCATCCGGTAACCGTCCGCCGTTGCGCTCGGCCTGCTCCTCGTACGGGATGAGCCATTCGTCCACGAACTCGCGCGCCCGCTCGGCCGGGGAACCGTTCGGTGGAATGGACATCGGCGCTCCCGCGGGCGGTGTTGGGTTGACTGGTTCGCCAGTCAGCGAACCCAGCCAGTGAACTGAGCGCTGCGGGGCGCTGTCAAGAGGGACCGGCGGGGCAGACCGCGTAGTTCTTGTCTGGCGATGATCAGGTGATGATCAGGTAGGGAAGTCGGCCTCGGTCAGGCCGACCTCGCGGGCCGCGGCGATCCGGGCGTGCCGTAGCGCCTCACGCCGGGACTGCTTGCCCTGCAGCGCGATCCGGACCCCGACCCCATCCAGCAGCGCCGCCAGCCGGAACGCGGCCGCCGCCGGATCGGCGCAGCTGAACTCGCCGGTCTCGGCACCGTCCCGGATCACCTGCTCCAGCAACCCGGCCCAGGCGTCGTCCAGCTCGGTGATGATGTCGCGCAGGCCCGGATCGCGCAGCGCCGCACCCCAGGCGTCGATCCACAGCACCCAGCTCTGGTCGCCGCGCTGGGCCGGGATGAACTCGCGCAGCACCCGGTCCAGGCGGGCCACGGCGGTGCCGTTGGTATCCACGATCCGGCGGACCCGGTCGATGTCGCGCTGGGCCACGGTGCGCAACATCTCGACGAACAACTCGTCCTTCGAGCTGAAGTGGTAGTGGATCAAGCCGGCGCTCACCGCGGTTGCGGCGGCTACGTCGGCGACCCGGGTATTGGCCAGGCCGCGCTCCAGCGCGACCCGCTCGGCCGCGTCGAGCAACGCGGCCCGGCGGGCGACAAGCTGCTCGGCACGGGTGGTACGGCCGGTGGGACGTCCGGTTCCACTGGTCACTGCGCCAGCGTAGCGGGGATTTGCTCACTTGTTGGTCAACCAGTCAGTGAAGCTATTCCACTGGCCCGGACCAACTCCTACACTCGCGGCATGGCGAAGCAGACTCCCGCGAACCTGAGCGGTCGGGGCGGCACGATCGAGCTGGTCGAGCTGTGCCGGATCTTTGACGACAGGCCCGCGGTGGACGGCATCGACCTGCACATCCCGCAAGGCGAACTGTTCTCGGTGCTTGGCCCGTCCGGCTGCGGCAAGACCACCACGCTGCGGATGATCGCCGGCTTCGAGCGCCCGAACGGCGGCCGGGTCCTGATCGACGGCGTCGACGTCACCGACGATCCGCCGCACCGCCGCCCGGTGAACACGGTCTTCCAGAGCTACGCGTTGTTCCCGCACCTGTCCGTCGCGGACAACGTGGGCTACGGGCTGCGCTGGCGTAAGGATGTCGACAAGGCGGAGCGACGAGCCAAGATCGGCGCGGCGTTGGAGCTGGTGCAACTGTCCGCGTTCGCCGATCGGCGCCCGGCTCAGCTCTCCGGTGGTGAGCAGCAGCGGGTGGCGCTGGCTCGAGCCCTGGTGCTGCAGCCGTCGGTACTGCTGCTGGACGAACCGCTTGGCGCCCTGGACGCCCGGTTGCGCAAGTCGCTGCGCCAGGAGCTGGTCGGGATCCAGCGCGAGGTCGGGATCACGTTCGTGTTCGTGACCCACGACCAGGAAGAGGCACTCGAGCTGTCCGACCGGGTCGCCGTGATGGATCACGGTCGGGTGGTGCAGTGCGGCACCCCGCGCGAGGTCTACGAGTCACCGCAGACCGAGTTCGTCGCGGACTTCCTCGGCGTCGCCAACGTGCTGGAGGCCGCCTGCGGTGCTCCGGCCGGCGGTTCCCGGCGCAGCGTGACGATCGGATCGTTCCCGCTCACCGCGACCGAGCCCGCGGATCTCAACGGCAACGCGCCGGAGCCGAACAGCGCCGGCAAGGTGGTCATCCGGCCGGAGCGGATCCGGCTGTCCACGCCGGCCGAGGCGGGCGCGAACCAGATCCCCGGCATGGTGGACCGGCTGGTCTACCTCGGCCCCACCACCCAGGTGGTGGTGACCCTGCCGCACGGTCCGCAGATCCAGGCGCTGGTCACCAACGACGCGGACGAGCAGATGTATCCGCCCGGAACCCCGGTCACGGTCACGTTCCCGCAGGACGCGCTTCGCCTGCTCGCGCCGGCTTCCTAGACGTCGATCGCGGCCAGATCTCGCAGTGCCGCATCGGAGGCACCGCGTCCGCTCGCCGCCGCGCCCCGCCGGCGCAGCCGCAGCACCGCCCACGCCAGGACCAGCGCGATCGTGGTCCCGGCCAGCATGATCGTGGCCAGCGCGTTCAGCGCCGGCGAGGGCGCCGTCTTGACCGCGCCGTACAGCTTGATCGGCACCGTCGTGGAGGACGCGTCCGCGGACAGGAACGCGCTGACCACGAAGTCGTCGATGGAGGCCGCGAACACCACCAGCAGGCTGGCCACCACGGCCGGGGCGAGCAGCGGGATCAGCACGGTGCGGATCGCCTGGATCGGGCTCGCGCCCAGGTCCTGCGCCGCGTCCTCGTAGATCCGCCCGACCGAGAGCAACCGGCCGCGCACGATCACCACGACATAGGAGATCGAGAACGTGACGTGGCCGAGCACCTGTGCGGTCCGGCCCAGCGGGATCGTGGTGTAGAGGTTGGTGAACGTCAGGTAGAGCGCGCTACCCATCACGATTTCCGGCGTTGCCAGCGGCAGCAGCATGAGCATGTTCGCCCCGGTGGAGGTGCGACCGCGCCATCGGGTCAGACCGAGCGCGAGCGCGACGCCGAGCGGAGTAGCGATGATCATGGTGAGTGCGGCCAGGGTCAGGCTGTTGGTCAGCGCGAGCCGCAACGACGGGTCGTGCCAGACCGAGCTCACCGGGTCTTCCCAATACCAACGCAGCGAGAACCCCTGCCAGGCGGTCCGGGAGCGCCCGTCGTTGAACGAGAACTGGATCGCGATCAGTACCGGGATCAGCGTCCACAACACGTACAGCCAGGTGAATGTGGCCAGCCCGTACGGCCGCCGCCACGGCCGGAACCACCGCCGACCACGCGCGGCCTGCGCGGCGGCCGGAGCCGGAGCCGGCACCGGCGGCGCTACCAGCTCGGTCATGTCAGCTCCCGGCTGGCTCGGTGGGTGCTGACCAAGTAGTAGGCCATCAGCACAAGGAGCAGCGCGGACAGGATCAGCACCAGCCCGGCGCCACGTTCCTTCTCGCTGCTGTTGAGCAGGTAGAACTCGATCTGATTGGCGACCATCGTGGTCTTGGGCGAGCCGGAGAGCAGGCCGTTGGTGTAGTAGTCGCCGAACATCGGCAGCGCGGTGATCACGGCCGCGGTGAGCAGTCCCTGCCGGGACAGCGGCAGCGTCACGTGCAGGAACGTCCGCACCGTGCCGACCCCCAGGTCACGGGAGGCCTCGAGCAGCCGGCCGTCGATCCGGTCCAGGGTGGCGTATAGCGGCACGATGAAGAACGGCACGTAGCCGTAGGTGAGGCCGAGGATCACCGCAAGCGGGTTGCCGGACAGCCAGTTGACCGGCTGCCCGACCAGCTGCAGCGCGGTCAGCGTGTCGTTGACGTAGCCGTCCTCCTGCAGCAGGTTCACCCAGGCCAGCATCCGCATCAGATAGTTGATCCACCACGGCGCGAGGATGAGCGCCAGCAGCAGTCCGCGCCGTCGGCCGGCCAGCCGGGCCACGTAGTAGGCCACCGGGTAGCCGATCAGACAGCACAGCGCCATCGCCACCGCGACGTACCACCCGGTGCGCAGGAACACCGGCCGCAGCTCCCCGGACAGGGCGCTGGACACGATGTCGCCCATCGTGTCGAACTGCCAGTAGTACGGGTTCCACTCCGGCAGCGGGGTGTTGAAAAGCGGGTCGGTCGTGCCGAACGCGACCGCGGCGATCGCGTAGAACGGCACCAGGAACAGCAGCACGAGCCAGCCGAACCCGGGCGCGGCCAGCGCCGGCCAAAGCCGGCGACCGCGCCCGGGTTCGCGAGCCTGCCCGGTCCGGCGACCGGTCTTGGTCGACTCAGGCACCGGCCCGGAACTTCGCCCAGGCGGCGTCCCACAGTCGCTCGCCGTTCGGGCTGAGCTGGAGCAGCTGGACGCCGAGGTCGAAGTCCTCGGGGCGGATCACCGCACCGACCAGGTTCTCGGTGACGTACTCGTCGGTGACCATCAGCTCCGGGTTCAGCGCGTTGATCGGGGTCTGGTACCCGGTGTACCCGAAGTCGGCAATGCTGTTGTCGTTGTCGAGCATGTAGTTGATGAAGTGGTGGGCCAGCACCGGATGGTCGGCCGAGGTCGGGACCGCGAACGCGTCGTTGCCCACCGCGCCGCGCCGATCCTGCGGATACCACCAGCCGAGCACCTCGGGGCCGACACCTTCGGGCAGGTAGTACTGCGCGTTGACCGCGTCGCCGGCCCAGGCCTGGTGGATGGTCGCGGTGCCTTCGGGCACGGTGCTGTACTGGGTGGCGCCGATCTTGATGTTGACCAGGTCGATGAGCTGCTCGAGATCGGCCCGAGCGGCGTCGATGACTGCCGGGTCCTCGGTGTTGACGTCGGTGATGCCCTTGCGCAGCATCGCCATCCCGAGCGTCTCCCGGTCGTCGTCGAGCAGGTAGATCCGGCCCTTGTGGGCGACGTCCCAGAGCAGGTCGTAGCCGTTGGCCGGGACCGTGTCGACTCGGTCGGCGCGGTAGAGCACACCGGTGGTGTAGAGCGTGTGCGGCACCGTGTACTGCGAACCCTGGTCGTAGAACGGGTCCTGGAGCTGATCCCACACGTTGCGCAGGTTCGGGATGTAGGTCTTGTTCAGCGGCTGGAGCAGCTTGCCGACGGCAATGGTGCCGATCCGGTCGCTGGTCGGGTAGAACACGTCGAACTTGGCCCCCGGCGTGTTCAGCTTCTGCACGCCCTCGTCGATCGAGACGAACGTGGTCACCTCGACCTTGACGCCGTACTCCTTCTCGAACGCTTTGAGCACGTCGGGCGCGTTGTACTCGGAGTAGTTGAGGATCCGCAGCGTGCCGGACTCGGGCTCCAGGCCGTCCGCGATCATCGGAATGTCGTCGTGCAGCGGGAGCCGGACCGGGTGGTCGGGCCGGGACAGGTCGAGCCCGGTGGGGGTCGAGCTTGGCCGGTCCCGGCTACCGCAGGCGGCCAGCAACGGACCGGCCGCGACGGCGCCAAGCGCCCCGAACGCACCGGCGCGCAGCACGTCGCGCCGCGCTGGGCCGGGTCGGTCCAAGCCGGGTCGTCCCGAGCCTGGTCGCCCCAAGCCGAGTCGGGCTAAGTCGGGCCTGCGCCCGCCGCGCTCGCGTGGATGGAAAGTCATCGGACTCCTTCCTCGTCGTGGCCGCTGGCGTCGGCTCGCTCTCAAAATCGGGTCTTGCTTCACTGACTGGTTGACCAGTTAGTCTGAATGCCGAGGGCCTAGCCCACAAGAGGCTTGATGTCCCAATTTCGAGACGATCGAAGGATGAGCCAGTGGAACCGGCTGGGGCAACTGAACCGGAGAGCACGGCACCGAGGAACCGCACGAGCGAGCGCGACTACGACGCCATCGTCGTCGGCGGCGGCCATAACGGCCTGACCGCCGCCGCCTACCTGGCCAGGGCCGGGCTGCGGCCCCTGGTCCTGGAGGCGCGGGACGACACCGGGGGCGCGGCCAGGACCGAGACCCCCTGGGGGCCGGACTTCAAGGTCACCGCGCTGTCCTACGTGATGAGCCTGATGCCGGCGCACATCATTGCCGACTTACGGCTGGCCGAGCACGGCTACCGGGTGGTCCCAATGGGCCCGGCCTACGCGACCTTCCCTGACGGGCGCTCGCTGACCTTGACCGGAGAGCACGCGCACGACCACGCCGAGCTGACCAAGTTCTCGGCCAAGGACGCCGAGGCGATGCCGCGGTACGAGGCCTGGCTCAAGGGCGTGGCCGACGTGCTGGCCCCGCTGCTGCTGCGCACCCCACCCAAGGTGGGCTCGAAGCGACCGGGCGACCTGGTCGAGCAGCTTCGGCTGGCCTGGGGATTGCGCGGTCTGGACGTGCGGCGCAGCGCCGACGCGGTGCGGCTGTTCACCATGAGCATCGCCGACCTGCTCCACGAGTGGTTCGAAAGCCCCGAGGTCAAGGGCCAGATGGCGATCAACGGTGTGATCGGCACCTGGGCCGGCCCGTACGCACCGGGCACCGCATACGTGATGATGCACCACTCGATCGGCGACGCCGGGGACGGCAAGGTCGGCTCCTGGGGTTACCCGATCGGCGGGATGGGCGCGGTGAGCGCGGCGATCCGCAGCTCGGCCGAGTCGCTCGGCGCGGTCGTGCACACCGGCGTCCCGGTGGAGCGGATCCTGGTCGAGGGAGACCGGGTGACCGGGGTCGCGCTGCGGGACGGCACCGAGCACCGCGCCAAGACCGTGGTGGCCGCCACCCACCCGCACATCACGTTCCTGCGCCAGATCGGGCGCGAGCACCTGCCGGCCGACTTCGTCACCGACATCGAGCGCTGGCGCAGCCGCAGCGGGGTTGTGAAGATCAACCTGGCGTTGTCCGAGCTGCCGGAGTTCACCGCCGACCCGGGGATGCCGCTGGAGCGCTACACCGGCACGTTGGAGCTGTGCCACTCGCTGGACTACATCGAGCGCGCGTTCCAGGACGCCCGCGAGGGGCGGGCGGCGGAACGACCGTTCTCGGACACGGTGATCCCGTCCACGATGGACCCGACCCTGGCGCCCGAGGGCACCCACGTGATGTCGATGTTCACCCAGTGGGTGCCGCACACCTGGTCGGAACAACCGCACGAGACCGAGCTGGCCGCATACACCGACCGGATCATCGACCTCTACACCGAGCTGGCGCCGAACTTCAAGCGCTCGATCCTGCACCGCCAGGTCATCGGGCCGCACCAGATGGAGCACGACTACGGCCTGATCGGCGGCAACATCTTCCACGGCGAGCTGTCTCCTGACCAGCTGTTCCACCTGCGCCCGGCGCCGGGC